>CAYYYC010000067.1:0-9996 GCA_964475695.1 uncultured Rubrivivax sp. | reverse complement strand
CCAGGGCATCGAGCACCGCGCGGCCCATGCGCGTCATCAGGCGCATGTTCACCGCCACATAGGGGCTGTCCGAAAGCTCGACCCCAATGTGGGCGATGGGCGAGCCGATCGGGCCCATGGAGAACGGCACCACGTAGAGGGTGCGCCCTCGCATGCAGCCCCGGAACAGGGCCCTGTCGCCCGTCTGCAGCAGGGCGCGCATCTCGGCCGGGTCCATCCAGTTGTTGGTGGGGCCGGCATCGTCTCGACTGGCGCTGCAGATGAAGGTGCGGTCCTCCACGCGGGCCACATCCGACGGGTCGCTCCAAGCCAGATAGCTGTTGGGGCGGAGCGCCGGGTTGAGCCGCCGCATCGTCCCGGCGGCCACGAGGGCGTCGCACAGGCGCTCATACTCGGCCGGGCTGCCGTCACACCAGTGCACCGCGCTGGGCTGGGTCAGCGCCGCGATCTCAGCCACCCACGCCAGCAGGCGCGAATGGCTCACATGGGCGGGTGGGGTCAGCCCTTGGCTGCCGGTGTTGGATTCGGTCATGGGCGCTCCTGCAGAGTCCGGGGAGCCTGCAGTTTAGGCACGACCATGCCCAAGTCAGGCGCAAGCTATGCGTGGAATGCATAACCCGATGCCCGGCCCAGAGGGGCGGCTCAGAGGGGCCCCAGCGCGCCTTCCACGAACGGGCGAAAGCCCATCGCCCTCAGGATGGCCGCCGGCTCGAAAGCCTGTGAGCCCTGGATCACCAGACTCGCGCGCCGAAGGTCAGTGATCCGCTGCACCGGATTGCCGTCCACGAGGACAAGGTCAGCCTGCATCCCGGCAGCAATGCGCCCGGTCTGGCCCTGCAGCCCGCAGACCTGGGCCGCAGTGGATGTGGCCGCACGCAGCGCCTCGGCCGGCGTGAACCCGGCCTCGACCATCAGCGCGAGTTCCCGATGCAGGCCTGCGCCGGCAATGCCATCCGTGCCGGGCACCACCACCGCGCCGGCTCGGTGCATCGCCAGCGTCAGAGCCAGAAGCTGCTTCCAGGAGCCCCGATACAGGCCCAGCCTCGGCCCCGAAAGATCCAATTCAGCCACCAGGCTGCGTCGACGCCAGGAGGCCGGCAAATGGTCACGAATGTCCGACAGCGAGGGGTTGAACTCCCCCTGCTGCTGGGTGTACATGGCCTCAAAGGCCACCAGCGTGGGATCGACGACCGTGCGCCGCCGCCCGAGCAGGGCCAGGAAGCGCTTGGCCTCGGGGGTGCTCAAGTCCACCGCGTGCGCATCGTCGCCCACGCGGGTGAAGCGCTGCAGCGTTCGGGTGTCGTCCCCAGGTCGGACCACGAAATTCAGCATCAGCTGGTTGATGTGCGAAATCTCGTCGTACCCGGCACGCACCACCTCCTCGGCCCTCATGAAGGCCGGGACATGGCCCCCAACCTTGAGCCCCAGCGCGCGGGCGTGATGCACCATCGGGGCAACCCACTGCGGCTTGATCGAGTTGTAGAGCTTGAGCTGCCGGTAGCCGCGCGCGTGATACCAGTCGATGGCCTGCAACGCCTGGGCCAGGCTTGCGGCGACGATGCCACCCGAGGCGGCAAAGGGGCTGGCGCCCTCGATGAACCCCAGGGGGACGATGCTCGGGCCCACCAGCCGCCCCTGCCGCACGGCCACCCGCAAGCCCGCCAGCTCGGCATTGCTGTTGCCCACATCGCGCACAGTGGTCACCCCAAAGGCCAGATGCATCAGCAGCTCGTTGCGCTGCACATGCCCATGCATGTCGAAGAGCCCGGGGATCAGCGTGCGGCCGGCACCATCGATGCGGTGATCCGGCGTGGCGCCCCACTGGCCTGGCGCGGTGACCGCACGGATGCGCCCATCGAGCAGCCAGACATCGGACGGGCCCTGCAGTCGTGCAGCCGGCGCATCGAACCAGCGCACCCCCTGGATCAGCGTCAGGCCGGCCAGCGGGCGCGCGACTCCGGCCTGTCTGTCCTGCAGCGCCCGATCCTTGGCTGCCGCCTGGGCCCGCACGAGGGCCGGAGCCAGGGCCTGCAGGCCCGGTGGCAGGACCGCCCATTCGCCTTCTGCCAGGCCGAAGAAGCGCCAGCCTGCCCCCGCAGCCTGGTCAGGCGCTTGGCCGGGCGCGCGCGGCGCGGCATCCAATCGCTCCATCCAAACCCAAAGCGGCATCACATCCAGGCCGTGCAGCGCCACCAGCCCGAGTTCAGCCTGCGCACCGTCGATCGTTGTGGCCATGCGATGAACCACCTGGGCCGTCAAGGCCACACCGCCCGTCAGCGGCGCGCCGCCTTGGCTCAGGACAGCGGCCGTCAACAGGCCGGTGTAGGCGGGGGAGGGCTCCAGCGGCATGAACCATTCACCGGCGCGGGCCGGCTCGTCCCCCCCATCCACCCGCGAACGCCAGCGCACCCGGCCCTGGGCCGTGAAGTCGAATTCCTCGGCAATCTCCGCGCCGAAGGTGGCTCGGCCCTGGGCCCGGTAGGCCTGGACCCGGCCCGCGGTGTCCAGGCTGATGCGCTCGGCCAGGTCCGGCCCCCGGCCGTTTTCACGATAGCTGAATTCGACGCGGAGCTCATCACCTTGGGTGACCACCCGCACATGGCCGGCGGTCTTGCCTTGAGTGCTAACCTCGTAGACGGGCCGCAGGGTCGCAACCCGGCCAGAGCCGGCCCGCGCCGAGGCGTCGAAGGCCTGGCCCGCCTGGCCCTCACGCGGGGTCAGGCCCGCAAGGAGCATGGCCGCGGTTGCGCCGCCCAACCGCCGCCGTTGGCCATCAAGCGCCCGCGCCGATGGGCGGGCCTCTCCCCCCGTCCTCGGCCACACCGGACTAGGCCTCAACCAACTTGAAGCTCACCACACCGGTGACCCGAGGAACCGCCACGAACGCATTCCAGGGCACCGGCGGGGGGGATCCACAGACATTCGAAAAGTAGGGAGGATCGACCTTGTATTCAACGCTCAGGTCCTGTCCGCTTCGCATCACCCGCGTGACCAGGAGGTTCTGGCAGACGTTCCCCTGGCCATGCGAGACGCCCAGAACCATCCGCTCCAGATAGTTGACCGCCGGCAGCATGGGCGCCGTGACAGGCTTCTCGCGCCCGAAGTAGATGATGTCAGGCGTCTCCGCCCACGCCTTGGCCAATGCCGCATTGGCCTCGGCTGCGGTGCGAAACACATGGTTGCCCGGCGCGATCCAGCCGCGAAACTCCAGACGCTCAAAGACAACCGGCTCCGACATGGGCTCGCCGCCGCCGCAGGCGCCCAGCCCGCAAGCCAAGCCGGCCCACAGCGCAAAACGCAGGGCCGGCGACGACACGGCTCCATGCCTGAATCGGACCGGGGCCATCGCGCTCTCCTCGTGCATGCCGCTTGACTCCTGTGGGCCTGGCCCCAGTTCGGGTTGTCGAATCAGAAGCTGTAGCTCATGCCCACGCCAAGGAAGCGCCCCACCGCCCCATCCTGATGCAGGGACGGGTTGTAATGCGCGCCCCCGGCGGCAACTCCACCGCCCGACGAGCTCGAAGCGAAGGCATCGATCGGCGCCCGGGCATCGAGGGCATTGACCACCGACAGGCGCAACGCCAGCTTCCTGGAAACCGCATAGCGCCAATTGAGGTTCACCGAGGTGAACGCGCCGACCCGGCAAAGCGGCGAGGCCGAAGGCGCGCCGTCGGGATAGATGTGTCCCAAAGCCGCCGAGCAGTCGGGCACGTCGTAGCTCGGGTCGGTGACAGTGAAGCTGCTGACGCGCTGAACGGTGGCGGTGAAGTCGCTGGGGCCCAGAACCCAGTTGATCGAAGCGGCCATGCGGTCCTTGGGCGTGCCGGTGTTGGTCGACACGAAGCTTGGCCCGTGGGTGCCCGCCAACTCATAGCGCTGGCCATCCCGATCGATGGTGTAGCGCAGCATGCGGCTCCATTGGAGACTGGGACTGAGGCGCCCCGCCTTGCCGAGGTCGAGCTTGAATCGCAGGTCCAGATCCACGCCATTGGTGCGGGCCTGCCCGAGATTGATGAAGGGATAGGTGCCGTAGAGGATGGTGTCCTGCGGACCCGCAGGTGCCGCATTGGCCACATCGGGGCTGCCGACCCGGTAGAGCTTGGTGCCGTAGGCCTCGGGGCGGTCGATCTGGGCTTGGCCGAAGAGGCCCGGCGAAACGATCTGGTCGGTGACCTTGATGTCGTAGTAATCCACCGACAGGTTCACCCACGGCGCCGGCTCCAACAACATCCCCAGCGTGAAGGAAGCGCTCTTTTCGGGCCGAAGGTTCTTGCCGGGCAATTGCAGCTGTGTGCCGCCGACATAGATGTCGCAAGGCTGCCCGGGCTTGACGAGCTGGCACAACGCGGTGTCGTAGAGCGCCGGCAGGAAGCCGGCACTCGAGCCGCTGATCCCCGACTCCACCGCATTGGGCGCCCTGAAGCCCCGTGAATAGGTCCCGCGCAGCGTTGTGCTCGCCGTGGGGGCCCACTTTGCGCCGAGCTTGGGCGTGGCGCTTCGGCCATAGGTGTTGTAGTGGTCCACACGGGCCGCCGCGTCAAGCTGCAGCGTCCTCGTGATCGGCGCCGTCACTTCGGCATATCCGGCCACGATGCGCTGAGAGCCCACCCCGAACGCGTAGATGTTGCTCGACTGCAGCCCCTGGGCGAAGGGCTCCGGAAAGTTTTCGTTGAGCTTGCGGGAGAAGAGCTCAAGGCCAACCCCGAGCGAGAGCGGCCCGCCCGGCAGCTTCAGGATCTCGCGGCTGGCGCGCGCATTGATGAAATTCAGGCTGTTGGTCGACAGCGAGGACGCCTGCGGCGCCATCTGCCGCAGCACGGCGGGCGCATTCACCCCGCCGATTTGGTAGGCGCCGCTGGTCAACGCCGCCTGGAAGGCGGGCAGGCTCAGGAAGTTGTGCATCTCCAGGCGGGTTCGGACTTCGGTCAAGCCGACGCTGGCCTGCAGATCCCAGCTTCCCATGGCACCCGACAGTGTGGCCACCGCACGGCGAGATTGCGAGCGGGTGCTCGAGCGCTGCGCGCCGATGTCGTCCACCACATAGTCGACCACAGGCTCCAAAGTGGCCGGGTCGATGATGTTGGTGGCGTTGAGGGCCGCCGGGCGTGGGCTGGGGCTGCGCGGTCCGAAAATGAAGCTCAGCACGCCACCTTCGGGCCCGCCGACATAGTTCTTCAGCCCCACCTGTTCAGCTTGGCTGGAAAGGACGGAAGCGCTCAGGTCCAGGGTCCAGGCCTGAGGCAGCGCGAAGGTGCCGCGGGCCACCAGGCTGGCGTTGCGGGTTCGGGGCGCCACCTGCAGCTCGCCGTTGTCGGGCAGGGGACCGTCGGCAATCCCGCCGAAACGGCTCCAGTCCGAGGTGCTCAGTCCAGGGCGAGACGACAGCAGGATGGGATTGCGCTGACGCAGGTCAGCTGCCACATAGCCGGTGTATCCATCCCTGGCAAGGTCTCCGAATCCATGGATGGCGGAAACCTGGCGACCGCGCCCGTCGCGTCGGGCGCTTTGGCCGACTTCGGCCTGTACGGCCGTGCCCCTGTGGGACTTCTTCAGGATCACATTGACCACGCCGGCAATCGCATCGGAGCCGTAGATCGCCGACGCGCCGTCCTTGAGGACCTCAATGCGATCGACAGCGCCGATCGGGATCGAGGAAATGTCGACAAAGTCTCGCTGGCCATCGTCCGGCAAGGGGTACGAGGCCATGCGCTGCCCATCGATGAGCACGAGCGTGGCCCCCACGGTCAGGCCACGGAGCGAAATGCCGCTGCCCCCGGCTCCGAAGGCGGCCGGCGCAGCCTGGCCCAGCGCCCCCATGTTGTTGGCTGTCAAGTTGCGCAGGACATCGGCGACCGTGGCATAGCCGCTGCGCTCGATGTCCTGCGAGGTCAAGGTGACCACCGGGCTCGGTGTCTCGGCATCAGTGCGGCGGATGTTGGAGCCGGTGACCTGCACCCTCTCGACGGGGCTGGCCGCCTGGCCCTGGGCGACGGCCGACTCTGCCGCCGGCAGGGCGGCAAGCACCGCGAGCCATCCAAGGGCCAGAGAGCCCGGGCGGCGATTCCGATTCCCCCTCGGGAGTGCAGTGGTGGGCATGGTCTTCAGGCTCCTCGGTCCGTGGGTGGGAAACTCGCGAATCGATGATACGGTCCCGACCGGGCCGCAACGCCGTTCCTGTGGCCGCCAAGCCACGCCTTCGGCCCCGAGCCTGGCGACATCGGCCCCTTCATGAACACCGTCCGCATCGTCAGCCTGAACACCCTCCGCGCCCAGGAGCTGCGGGGTGCGCCAGACCTCGGCCGTGCCCTTTACGCCTATCCGCACGAACACTATGCTTTCTGGCAGACGGTTCGCGCCCAGGCGCGTGTCCAGCCGTGGGGCGAAGTGCCCCCGCCCGGCCTGCTGGGCGAAGACCTCACCATTTCGGGACTGCTGGAGAGTGGGGCCTGGGTGGGCGACCGGTTGTGCTTTGGCCGTTGCGCCCTGGGCATCAGCGGGCCGCGCAAGCCTTGCGCCGAGCTCGATGTCTCGCTGGGCTTCGGGCACGCCCGCAAGATGATGCTCCAAAGCGGGTTTTGCGGCTTTTTCCTGTCCGTCCTTGAGGAGGGGCCGTTGCAGGCGGGGGAGGTGGGCACAGTCGTGCCGGGGCCAAGACAGGTCTCGGTGACCGAGATCTTCAGGGGCTGGGCTCAGGGCAGGCCGATCGCCTGACCCGCCGGGGCCGGGGCCCTCAGGCCTGCGCCAGGGTGGGGTAGTCGGTGTATCCGGCAGCGCCACCGCTGTAAAGCGTCTCGCGCTGCAGCTCGTTGAGCGCAGCACCCTCGCGCAAGCGTCGCCCGAGGTCGGGGTTGGCGATGAAGGGCCGCCCCATGGCCACAAGGTCGGCGTGGCCACGGGCGATCGCCTCATTGGCCATCTGCAGCGAGTAGCCGTTGTTGACCATCCAGGCCGTGTGGCCGTGGCGCCGCAGAGACTGGTAGTCGAAATCGGGCACGCCCTTGTCGGTCAGGTCTCGCGGGCCGCCCGTCTGGCCCTCGATCACATGCACATAGGCCAACCCCAGCGGACTGACCTGGGCCATCACGTGATCGAACAACGCTGCGGGATTGGAGTCCTGGCCGGCGCCATTGACCGGGGTGATGGGCGAGATCCGCAAGCCGGCACGGCCGGCTCCGATTTCAGCGCACACCGCCTGCATGACCTCGATCAGCAGCCGGGCTCGGTTGGCAATCGGGCCACCGTAGGCGTCGGAGCGGTCGTTGATGCTGTCGCGCAGGAACTGGTCAAGCAGGTAGCCATTGGCGCCATGGACTTCCACGCCGTCGAACCCGGCCCGCATGGCCTGCGCGGCAGCGTGGCGGTAGTCCTGAACGATGCGCGGCATCTCGTCGATGCGCAATGCCCGGGGCTCCGAACAGTCCACGAAGCCCTGCGAGTTGTAGGTCTTGCTGGCTGAAGGCCTGGCGGTGGAGGAGACCGGTGGCTGCCCGCCGGGCTGCAGCGAGGTGTGCGAGATCCGGCCCACATGCCAGAGCTGGATGACGATGCGCCCGCCTCGGCCGTGCACTGCCTGGGTCACGGACTTCCAGCCCCGAACCTGCTCCTCGCTGTGGATGCCCGGCGTGTCCAGATAGCCCTGGCCCTCGGGGCTGATCTGCGCGGCTTCGGTGATGATGAGTCCGGCACCGGTCGATGGGTCGGCCCGCTGCTCGTAGTAGCGGCGCATCAGATCGTTGGGTATCGTTCCGGTGGCGCGGCTTCGTGTGAGGGGCGCCATCACCAGACGGCTGGCCAGGCTGATGTCGCCGACCTTGATCGGCTCAAAGAGTGGATCCATGAACCCGATTGTGGCGCCTGCGCCGATCGGCGCCGGGCCGCCACAACCGCCGCCCGCAAACGGGCTTTACAGGGGCATCACGTACCAGGGTTCCGGGCAGCTGGAGACCGCCGGAAAGTAGGCGCGATAGGGGGCGCAGTAGTACTGGGCCCTGGGGGGCGGGGCGCTGACCGGCGGGGCGCTCAGCGGTTGGGGAATGAAGTGGGGGTTGACCGGCACAACCAGCGTTTGCGGCGCGCTGTAGGCATTGGCGTTGGAGTTGGCCAGAGCCGCGCCAATCAGGCCGCCGACAATCAGCGGGCCCCAGATGTTGCGATGGCCGCCGTGGTGCCCATGATGGCCGTGGTTGCCGTGGTGGCCCTGGTACCCGCCATGGTGATTCCAGCGCCCGCCGCCGCTGGCGTGGGCCGGAAGCGCCGCCGCGAGGGCCAAGGCGGAGACGGCGAGGACTTTGAGGCTTGCATTCATGGCTTTCTCCTGAGGGACGTCCTTCCTGAACGCAGCCCGGACCCCGGCGGTTGACAGGCCGCTGGGCTACAGTGGCCCATGCTCGCCTACCGCCATGCCTTCCACGCGGGCAACCACGCTGATGTGCTCAAGCATCTGGTGCTGGCCGAGGTGCTGCACCACATGGGGCACAAGCCCAAGCCCTACACCGTCGTGGACACCCACGCCGGGGCGGGCGGCTACTCGCTGGAGGGCCGCTACGCCGGGAAGCGCCTGGAGTACGAGTCCGGGATCGGCGCCCTCTGGGATGCGCCCCAGGGCCTGCCCGAGGCACTGCTTCGTTACCTGGCCCTGGTGCGCGACTTCAATGGCGGGCCCGGCTCAACGCTGACCCAATATCCCGGCTCCCCCGCGATCGCGCAGGCGCTGATGCGGCCGGGCGATCCGCTTCACCTCTACGAGCTGCACCCCACCGACGAACGCATCCTGCGCTCTTTTGTGGGCACGCGCCCGAACACGCTGGTCCACATGGCCGACGGATTCGCCCACCTCGCCCGGGAACTGCCCACGCCCTCACGGCGCGGCGTGGTCCTGATCGACCCGAGTTATGAGCTCAAGGGTGACTACGGCAAGGTGGTTGCCGCCGTGCGCGAGGCGATGGCGCGGTTTGCGCAGGCCGTTGTCATCGTCTGGTACCCCCGGATTCAATGGGTCGAGGCAGTGCAGCTGCCCAAGCGATTGAGGGGAGCGGCGGCCCTCGCGCCCAAGGGCTGGCTGGACGCCCAGATCACCGTGGCGGCGGCCGATGAACGGGGCTTCGGCATGATGGGCAGCGGGGTGTTCGTGATCAACCCCCCGCACCCCCTGCAGGCCACGCTGCAGGAGTGCCTGCCCGTGCTGGCCCAGAGGCTCTCGCGCATTGAGCGCCCGGCCTGGGTGCTCGACGCCGCGGTCAGGTGACCCCTGCCCCCGGGGACTAGACCCCCCGGTGGCGGTCGGCGGCGAATTGAGCCGCGAACTCGGCGAACCGCCCCTCATCGAGCGCGTGGCGAACCTCGCGCATCAGGTTGAGGTAGTAGTGCAGGTTGTGGATGCTGGCCAGCATCGGGCCCAGCATCTCCCCACAACGGTCCAAGTGGTGCAGATAGGCCCGGCTGAAGCCGCCGCTGACAGTGCCGCAGGCCTGCACATGGCCCCGGCAGGCGTAGCAGGTGCAGGTCTCGTCGATTGGCCGCTCGTCGGTCTTGTGGCGCGCATTGCGGATCTTGAGGTCTCCGAATCGGGTGAAGAGGTGGCCGTTTCTTGCGTTGCGCGTGGGCATCACGCAGTCGAACAGATCCACGCCGTGCTGCACCCCGTAGACGAGATCCTCGGGCGTTCCCACGCCCATGAGGTAGCGCGGCTTGTGGGCGGGAAGCCGGTGCGGGGTGTGGGCGGTCAGTCGCAGCATGTCTTCCTTGGGCTCGCCCACACTCACCCCGCCCACCGCATAGCCAGGCAGGTCCAGCTCCACCAGCTGCTGCAGTGATTCCAGCCGCAGGCTTTCATACATGCCGCCCTGCACGATGCCGAACAGGGCATTGGGGTTTTGCAGCCGCTCGAACTCGGCCTTGCAGCGGCGGGCCCATCGCAGGCTGAGCTCCATGGAGTCCCGAGCCTGCGCTTCGGTGGTCACCCGGCCGGCCGTCTGGTAGGGCGTGCATTCATCGAAC
>CAYYYC010000066.1:7135-10020 GCA_964475695.1 uncultured Rubrivivax sp. | reverse complement strand
ACGAGACGATGTCCTATCAGTCGGCCCGGGCCTATCTGTGGGTCGTTCCCGCACGAATCGATGGCGACTGGACCCTCAACGGCCTCGAAGGCGGGCCGGTGCGGCTGCGCTTTCGGCAGTCTTTCCAGCAGATCGGGGGCATGTTGACCCGTGATGGGGAAAGCGTGCCGCTGGTCGGCGCCAAGCTGCGTGGAGACGAGGTGTCTTTCAAGATCGTTGCGCAGGGTCGCCAGGAGATCGACTTCAGTGGCCGTGTCGTGGGGCAGGAAATCAGGGGTACAGTGACTGTCGATGGTGCCGGCACGCCCGTGCGGGTCCTGCGCCAGTGACGCCCTGTCGGGTTCATCGCGTCTTCTGCCTTTGAGCATCAGCAGCCCCAGCCCCAGCCATCGCGAGCAGCCCCAGGCGCTGCTGCACCCGCTTTCAGCCATCACGCTGATTGTGGGCATCGTCATTGGGGCGGGGATCTTCAAGACGCCCTCGCTGGTGGCGGCCATCAGCGGGGATGCCGGATGGGCTCTGGCGCTTTGGCTGTTTGGCGCGCTCATTTCGATCGCCGGTGCGCTGTGCTACGCCGAGCTCTGCACCGCCTATCCCCACGCCGGAGGCGACTACCACTTCCTGCAGCGCGCCTTTGGCCGCGATCTGGCCTTCATGTACGCCTGGGCCAAGGCCACGGTCATCAACACCGGCTCGATTGCGTTGCTGGCCTTCGTGTTCGGCGACTACATGAGCTCGCTGCTCAGCCTGGGCCCCTACTCGAGCGCGCTGTGGGGCTTGGGAATCGTGATCGCCCTGACCGCGGTCAATCTGGCCGGGCTGAACGCTTCGGCGCGGGTGCAGACGCTGCTCACAGGCCTGGAGGTGGCGGGATTGTTGGCGGTGATTCTTGCCGGGCTGCTGGTGGACTCTGCGTCGTCCAGCGCGGTGCAGTGGTTCGTCAAGGCGCCTGAGCCGGCCCAGTGGGGGTTGTGCCTGGTCTTCGTGCTGCTGACTTTCGGGGGCTGGAACGAGTCGGCCTATGTGTCGGCCGAGGTGCGCGGCGGCCCCCGCACCATGGTTTGGGTGATCGTGGCCAGCATGGCCGTGCTGACCCTGATCTACCTTCTGGTCAATGCGGCCTTGATTCTGGGCTTGGGCCTGGAAGGCTTGAGCTCGAGCAAGACAGCGGCCTCGGACCTGTTGGGCGCCGCATTTGGCCCCTGGGCCGAGAAGGCGTTGGGCCTGTTCGTGGCCATTGCCGCGCTGACCAGCATCAACGCCACCATGATCGTGGGCGCCCGCAGCAACTTCGCCCTGGGCAGAGACTGGGCCAGCCTGTGGCGCTTGGGGCAGTGGCGCAGCCGAAGCGCCATCCCGGTGCAGGGCTTCCTGCTGCAGAGTCTCATCAGCGCCGCGCTGATCGTGCTGGCCACGCAGGAGAAGGACGGCTTTTCGGCGATGGTGGAGTTCACCGCGCCGGTGTTCTGGGGATTCCTGTTCATCGTCAGCCTGTCACTGATCTGGCTGCGGCAGACCGACCCACAGGCCCAGCGGCCGTTCAGGGTCCCCCTGTACCCCTTGCTGCCGGTGGTCTTTGGAGCGGCCTGCGCCTGGCTGACCTACTCCAGCGTGACATACGCGATGAGCCAGAAGGCGATCCATGTCTCGCTCTGGCTGCTGGCCAGCGGGGTGGTGGCACTCCTGGCCCTGCGATGGCGCGAGCGCAGGCTCGCCTCAGGCTGAGCCGCGCCGCCTGCTCCGGCCTGATTGCCGCCCAGGAGTCGCGCACCGCCCTCAGGATGCTCCAGTGATGCAAAGACGCAGCGTGCTGGGCCTGGCCTGCGCGGTTTGGGGCCTGGGCTCAAGGGCCGGGGCCGAGCCTCAGGCGGTGTCGTCGCGGCGGTTTCGAGCCTCCGACTCGGTGAGTCTGCATTACCTGCAGGCCGGCCAGGGCCCGCGGGCCGTGGTCTTCGTTCCCGGCTGGCTGATGCCCGCCGAAATCTTCCGGCATCAACTCGCTGCGCTGTCTGCCGACCACCGGGTGATCGTGCTGGACCCGCGCGGCCAGGGACGCTCACAGGTCAGGGTGCGCGACATGTCGGCCAAGAGGCGCGCCGATGACATCCATGAACTCGTGCGCCATCTCAAGCTGGACGACATTGTGCTGGTGGGCTGGTCGCTGGGCGTCATGGAGCTGCTGGAGACGATCACCCGCCACCGCATGCCGGGCCTCAAGGGCCTGGTGCTGGTGGACAACTCCATCGGGATGGGGACTCCGCCGGTGGGCCGTCGCACCGCCCGGCCCATGAAGCGCGAAGCCTTCGGGCGTTATGTCAGCGAGTTTTCAAGGGCGATCTTCAAGCGACCTCCCGAGGACGGACTTGTCGAGGTGGTGGAGCGCTCGGCGCGCCAGCTCGAGCCGGCCGTGGCCTGGCAGCTGCTGGACAAGCCCCACCACCGCGACTACTACCGCCACGCCGTGCTGGCGACCGAAGTCCCGCTCTGGTATGCGGTCACGCCGCGCTTTGCCGCCCAGGGCCGGGAACTGCGCGAGTTGCGCCCGGATGCCGAAGTCACTGTCTTCGAGGACGCAGGCCACGCCCTGTTCGTGGACGATGCGCAGGCCTTCAACGAGGGGATGCGGCAGTTCCTGGGCCGGCTGCCCTGATCCCCCGAACCGCCGAGCCGGCGCTATCGACGCCGGCGACCCACGATGAGCGCGTAGTCGCCATCCTTGAAGTAGCCCATGCGAAAGCTCAGCGGCCTGACTGAAGCGGCCTCGTCATAGGCCTTGATGAGGTCGCGCTGGTAGCCGGGAAAGTGCTTGTTGGGCCGATCGAAATTCCCGTAGAGCGTGAGCTCGAAGTTTTCCTTGAGTTGGGTGTAGCGCAGGCCGGTTTCGT
>CAYYYC010000066.1:0-7035 GCA_964475695.1 uncultured Rubrivivax sp. | reverse complement strand
CCATCACGCGGCGGGCGCCCGCATAGCGTTTGCGGTAGTAGCTCGAATCCATCGACTCCACAGCCACCGCCTGCCCGCGCCGCGGCGCGTGGATGAATCGACCCTGGCCGATGTAGATGCCCACATGAGAGAGCTTGGCGAAGGTGTGGAAGAACAGGACATCGCCAGGCTGAAGCTCGGCCGGTCCGACTGGGTCGAATTGGCGAAAGACATCCCTGGGCATTCGGGGCACCTGCACCTCGAGCCGGTTGAAGACATAGTAGACCAGCCCGCTGCAGTCAAAGCCGCGGGCCGGATCGGCTCCGCCCCAGCGGTAGGCAATGCCCAGCAGAGACTTGGCCATTTCCACGGCGGGGTGCGCTGGAGTGCGCAGCGGGTCAGCAGCCATGGCAGCGATTGCAGACGGCGCCCGATCGGCGCCATCGGGCTTGGCCCAGGCGCAGGCGTGAAGCCCAATGAAGGCACCGAGCAGCACCAGACGGCGAAGAGGCTGACCGGCGGCCATGGGCCTGTCAGTCGGAAGATCGGCTTGCTTCATCCGCCCGGGCCTGCCTCAGTTCTTTTTCCTGCCCACGATCAGCGCGTAGCTGCCACCCTTGTAGTAGCCGACGCGGAAATCCAGGGGCTTGTTTGCTTTGGCCTGCGCATAGGCCTGGGCCAATTCCTGCTGCTGACCCGAGAACAGCACGTTGGAGCGCTCGAACTTGCCATAGAGCGTGAGCTCGAAGTTTTCCTTGAGTTGGGTGTAGCGCAGGCCGGTTTCGTCCTGGATGACGAAGGGTGCGTGGGTGGCCACGGCGCGGGCGATGATGGAGAAGGCTTCGTTTTGGGGCAGGTGTGAGGCGGCCTTGAGCAGGACGGGGTGGGAGGCGGACTGTTCGATGAATTTTCTTTGACCGGGGTTGGCCGTGAGGCTGGCGTCTGAGAGGTCGATGCGCAGGTAGTCCACGGTGATGGGCTGGCCTGAGCGCAGCAGGCGAAAGCGCACGGAGCGCCAGCGGGGTTCGCTGGGGGGCAGTTCTTCGATCTGGCCCTGGGCGTTGACCTGGATGGGCACGACGCTGCTGACCGTCAGTCCCTTGAGCTGGAAGAAGGTGCCCAGGAATGTGGCCGCGCCGATGCGCACCTGATTGGCCTGAAGGTATTTGTTGAGATGCTCGGAGTGGAAGAAGCCATTGCGGCCATAGGTGGCCCAGGCTTCCTGCAGCACTTCCAGTGTTTGGGTTGCCGCCTCGGGTTTGAGCGCGGCCAGGTCCACCGGCTTTTCTGCGGCCTGCAGCGCCACGAGGATGTAGCGCTGGGCGGAGGGGAAGAGTTGGCTGACGGTGGAGAAGTCCGGACCCGAGAACGGGTAGAAGACCGTGTCCCGGAAGTCGGGCATCTCGCGACTCGCCCAGGCCTGCATGGGCTCGCCGATTTGCGTCCGGTACTGCTTCCAGTTGCGCTGCACCGCCTGGGCGTAGTTTTTCCAGGCGGCGGTGTTGAGATGCGAGGGCAACTCGGCCGCCGGGGCCTGGCCGGCCAGCAGGCCGAGGGTTGTGTCGTTGCTGGCCTGTGCGGGCAGGCAAAGCGCAGTGGCCAGGGCGATGCCCAGGAGGCGGCGCAAGGCGCTGGGCCAGGCGTGAGGCGACGGGGCCGCCGGGGTGTGCGACATGGGGGAGGGTCTTTCTTGGGAAAGGGTCAGAGACCGGCCAGGGAGGGGCCGGGAGCCTGGGGCTCGAGGGCTGCCGCCAACGGCGGGATGCCCATCACGCGGCGGGCGCCCGCATAGCGTTTGCGGTAGTAGCTCGAATCCATCGATTCGATGGAAACCTTCTCGCCCGTGCGCGGTGCGTGGATGAATCGGCCCTGCCCGATGTAGATGCCCACATGGGAAAGACGCGCGTAGGTGTGGAAGAACAGGAGGTCACCGGGCTGCAGCTCGGTCTTGGCGATCTTCTCGAAGCGATGGAACAGGTCCCGCGACATGCGGGGCACCCGCACTTCGAGTTGATTGAAGATGTAGTAGACCAGGCCGCTGCAGTCAAAGCCGCGCAGCGGGTCGATGCCGCCTCTGACGTAGGGAATGCCCAACATGGACCGGGCCATGCGGACGGCGGGGTGGGCTTCATTCGCAGTCTCTGCGGTGGCCTGCGTCGGGGCCTCAAGCCCCTCGGCTGCTGGGTTGGCCCAAGCGGCACCCTGCGCGAGCACCCAGACGGTCAGCAACTTCAACAGTGGATTGAAAAACTTCATGATCGGAATCGGGGAAAAGGACCTGAGGCGACCGCAGGCGCGCCGCAGGGGAAGGAAGTCTATATGAATTGCATCTGCGCTCCTGTTTTTGCGGTCAGGCCTGCAGGGTTTCGCCGAGGGCCTTGGCACAGGCCGACGATTAAGCTCAGGGATCCCATCCGGACTGGCACCTGAGAGGTGATGAATTCTCCAAGCCCCCTGCCGCCGACCCGGCGCGCTGTCCTGTTGAGTGCCGCGTGCATCAGCCTGGCCGGATGCTCGGGGCGCGGGGTTCTCAAGCCCGCGCCGCTCCCCACCGCAAGCCGTCAGCCCACGAGCGGGCTTGGCGCCTTCGAGAAAACCGGACTCGATGCCGAACTCCGTGCGCTCATCGATGACCCTGCCGCAGCATGGGCGCAACTCAGCACATTGGCCATCCGCGACGGTCAGGTGGTCTACAGCGGCCACTTCGGCCGAAGACGCATCCATCCGCAGGACAGCAGCCAGGATCTGCCCGTCGATGACCGCACCCTGTTTCGGATCGCCTCCGTCTCCAAGTTGGTGGTTTCCGTGGGGGTCATGCGGTTGGTGGACCAGGGCAAGCTCGATCTTGACGCCGATGTCAGCGAAGTCCTGGGTTGGTCGCTGCGTCACCCCAGTCATCCGGCCCAGCCCATCAGCCTGCGCCTGTTGATGACGCACCGGTCCGGCCTGAGCGACGCCGGCGGCTATGCCTGGGGCACCGAGGTGGCCCTGCGCGATGTGCTGGTGCCGGGTGGGCGGCTTTTTCGCGATGGCGCTTCCTGGCGGCCGGACCGTGCGCCGGGCAGTTGGTTCAACTATGTGAACCTCAACTGGGGCGTGGTGGGCACGGTGATGGAGCGGGCCACCGGGGAGCGCTTCGACCGGCTCATGGCTGCCGAGGTGCTGCGGCCGCTGGGCTTGCGGGGCGGCTTTCTGCCGGCAGAGCTCCCCGAGGCGGACCTCGCTGACATCGCCACGCTCTATCGAAAGCGGCGGATCGAGGACGCGCGCGAGATCTGGGATCCGCAGGGCCCCTGGGTGGCTCAGGCTGACGACTATCGGGCGCAGCGCCCTCGCGCACCCCAGGGCTTGGAGCGCTACGAGCCAGGCACCAACGCAACCCTGTTCGGGCCGCAGGGCAGCCTGCGCATCAGCACCACCGACCTGGGCACGCTCATGCAGGTGCTGATGAACAACGGTTTTCATCAGGGCCGGCGCTTCCTGTCCGCGGGAGCCATGAGCCAACTCTTGAGCGAGCAATGGCGATTCAGCCCTGCACGGCCCAACGGCGACACCCTGGACGATGGCATGCTGGCTTGGGCCTTGGGACCTCAGAGGTTCACCGACACCAGCGGGCCCGGCCGAGGGGACCGCCTGGTCGAAGGGGGCGGGCTCTCGGGCTGGGGTCACATGGGAGACGCCTATGGCCTGTTGTCATGCTTTGTCCTGGATCCCCAGCGCCGGCATGGCTTCGTGACCGTGCTCGCGGGCCCGAGCCGCTCGCCCTACAGCCGCAAAGGGCGCTGGTCGTCGATGGCGCGTGACGAGGAGCGGGTGAACACGGCGCTGTGGCGAGGCGCGTTACTATCGTCAGGGGGGTTGGCCTGAGCGGCCCCCCGTTTGAACCATGAAACAACGTCATCCCAGGAGCTGGGCATGCAGCTGAGATCGAGTTTTCTCGCCATGGCGCTGACTTTTCTGGCCCTGTTGGGGCCGCCCGTCTCGGCGCAGGCGCAAGGCTATCCGTTGCGGGCCATCAAGTTGGTGGTCCCCTTCGCGCCAGGTGGTTCAACCGATCTGGTGGCCCGCATGCTGGCCGAGCGCATGGGCCCCATCCTGGGGCAGACGGTGACGGTGGAAAACCGTGGCGGCGCCGGCGGCACCCTGGGCGCCGATCTGGTGGCCAAGGCCTCTCCCGACGGCTACACCATCCTCATGGGGACCGTCAGCACTCATGGGGCCAGCCCGGCGATCTACAAGAAGGTCCCCTACGACCCCGTCAAGGATTTCCAGCCGGTGACCAACGTGATGTCCGTGCCCAGCGTGTTCGTGGTGCATCCCAAGCTGCCAGCCGCTTCCATGAAGGAGTTCATCGCCCTGGCCAAGGCAGCGCCCGGCAAGCACAGTTTTGCCACGCCCGGCATTGGCTCGCTGGGCCACGCCAATGTGGAGAACTTCGCCCATCTGGCGGGCATCCGGCTGCTGCATATCCCCTACAAGGGGTCGGGCCCGGCGCTCAACGATGCGTTGGCCGGGCAGGTGGATGCCCTCACGGACAACCTGCCCACGGCGCTGCCCCATATCAAGGCCGGCCGGCTGCGCGCATTGGCCGTGTTGGCGCCGAGACGCTCGAGCCTACTGCCTGATGTGCCCACCTATCGCGAGCTGGGGTTTGAGGACATGGCCGAGGGCGGCTGGTTCGGACTGCTGGCCCCGGCAGGCACCGCGCCGGCTGTGGTGGCGCGGCTGCGGGAGGCCGCCCACAAAGCCATGGAGGACTCGTCCTTCAAGGCGGAGGCCGAAAAGATCGGCGGCGTCTTCATGGCCAACACGCCCGAGGAGTTCGCGCAGCAGATCAAGGCCGCACTGGCGCGGTACCAGCGGGTGGCGCGGGTGGCCAACATCCAGCCGGATTGACCATGGGCACGCCAACCTCGCCCATGGTGGTGGTCAGCCGCCCGACCCAGTCGCTCAGGCTTCCCTTCGTCTGCGACTCCCCCCACAGCGGCACGGACTACCCTGCCGACTTCGATCATGCGGCCCCGATGGCGCAGCTTCGACGGGCCGAAGACACCCATGTCGACGCTCTTTGGGCGGCGGCGCCCGAGCATGGGGCTACTCTGATCGCCGCGCGCTTTCCCCGCAGCTACATCGACCCCAACCGCGCCCTGGAGGACCTTGATCCCCAGCTGCTCGATGCCCCTTGGCCCAGCCCATTGCAGCCGGGCGAGAAGTCGCGGCTGGGCTACGGGCTGATCTGGCGCCAGATCGATGATCTCACCCCGCTGTATCGCCGACCGCTGTCGGTGGCTGAGGTGCAGCGCCGCATCAGTCGGTGCTGGCAGCCCTACCGCGATGCGCTGCAGCAGGAGATCGAGCAGTGCGTGTCTCAGTTCGGCGCCGTGTGGCACCTCAACCTGCACTCCATGCCCAACAACGCCTACGAACGCCTCGGGCTGGATCCGAGGCGGCCTCTGGCCGATTTCGTTCTGGGGGATCGCGATGGCAGCACCAGCGAGCCTGGGCTTGTGGATCTGGTGGAGCAGGCCCTGCGCCGGCACGGCTACAGCGTAGCCCGCAACGGCCCTGACAAGGGGGTGGCCCTGCTGGCCGAGATCGGGCGTCCGCAGCTCAACCGCCACAGCCTGCAGATCGAGATCCGCCGCCCGCTGTACATGGACGAGTCCACGCGCGAGCGCAGCGAAGGCTTCGAAACCCTGCGCAGCCACCTCACCGAGGTGCTCGGGCAGGTGGCCGGCTATGTGCGTGCCCGGTTGGGCAGCGCGGCCGGCCGCCGGGATTAGGCGCTGTGGCCCTTGATGTAGGTCTCCAGGAAGGACACGTGCTCGCCGAGTTCCTTCATCATCTGTTTGACCACGTCACCGATCGACACCACCCCGACGACCTGGTCCTGCGCCACCACCGGCAGGTGCCGAAAGCCCCGGGTCGCCATCAGGCCCATGCACACCTCCATCGGGTCGCCTGGCTTGACGCTCAGCGGGGAAGGCGTCATGACTTCGCTCACCAGCGTGGTGTTGGCATCCCTGCCCGGCAGGAACGCACGGATGGCGCAATCGCCCTGGGACAGGATGCCCACCAGGCGCTGGTCCTGGAGCACCAACACCGCGCGGACGCGGTGGGCCTTCATCAGTTCAAGCGCATCCTTGAGCGTGTGGCCCGGAGACACATGGATGACGCGTTGCGGCTTGTGGGCGAGGCACTCCTTGACGGTGCTCATGCGGCCCCCTTTCAGTGGCTGGAACAGTGGGAACGGGCACCGGCGAGCGCGCCGGCGAACCCGAGCACTATAGGACAGGACTGGGCATGGGCTTGATGACCGGCGCTGCGGCGGGGCCGGCGGGCCCGTATCCCCGCCTGCTCGCGCCCCTGGAAGTGGCTGGTGTGCGGTTGCGCAACCGGGTCCTCATGGGCTCCATGCACACCGGGCTGGAAGACGGGCGCGATCTCACCGCGCTGGCCGCGTACTTCCGGGAGCGCGCCCAAGGCGGCGTCGGCCTGATCGTCACCGGGGGCATCGCTCCCAACATCGCCGGCTGGGCCAAGCCGTTCGCCGGCACGCTGGGCTCCCAGGCTGCGGCGCGTCGGCACCAGGTTGTCACGCGAGCGGTGCACCAGGCCGGAGGCCACATTGCGATGCAGATCCTGCACACCGGCCGCTACGCCTACCACCCTCTTGCCGTGGCGCCTTCGCGCCTGCGCTCGCCGATTTCGCCGTTCACTCCGTTCGAGCTTTCGGCGGGCGGCGTGGAACGCCAGATCCGGGCCTTTGTCCGTTGCGCCGTGCTGGCGCGCGAGGCAGGCTATGACGGGGTGGAGATCATGGGCTCCGAAGGCTACCTGATCAACCAGTTCATCTCGGCGGCCACGAACCGTCGGCAGGATGTTTTGGGCGGAGACTACAGCCACCGTGTGCGGCTGCCCCTGGAGATCGTGCAGCGCACCCGTGAGGCGGTGGGCCCGGATTTCATCCTGATCTACCGACTGTCAGTCATCGACCTGGTGCCCCAGGGCAGCACCTGGGTCGAGGTGGTGGCCCTCGGGCGCGGCGTGGCGGGC
>CAYYYC010000065.1:0-10149 GCA_964475695.1 uncultured Rubrivivax sp. | reverse complement strand
CCCTGCGGATGGCTGCGGTGCCCAAGCGGCTCGGTCTGATCGGGTCGGGAGTCATCGGATTGGAGATGGGGTCGGTGTGGCGGCGCTTGGGTGCCGAGGTCACCATTCTTGAGGGGCTGCCCACCTTTCTCGGCGCTGTCGACGAGCAGATTGCCAAGGAGGCGCACAAGTGCTTCGTCAAGCAAGGATTGCGCATCGAGCTTGGAGTCAAGGTGGGCGAAGTCAAGGCCGGCAAGAAGTCGGTGTCCGTCTCCTATGTCGATGGTCAGAATGTGAGCCATCAGATCGAGGTCGATCGGCTCATCGTCTCCATTGGCCGCATCCCGAACACCGAAGGGCTCAATGCCGAGGGCATCGGACTCAAGCTGGATGACCGCGGAGCCATCGTTGTGGACGACCTTTGCCGCACCAGCGTGCCCAACGTCTGGGCGGTGGGAGACGTGGTGCGGGGGCCCATGCTTGCGCACAAGGCCGAGGAGGAGGGCGTGGCCGTGGCCGAGCGCATCGCCGGCGAGCATGGCCATGTCAACTTCAACACGATCCCCTGGGTGATTTACACAAGCCCCGAAATCGCCTGGGTTGGTCAAACGGAGCAGCAACTCAGATCGGCGGATCGCGCCTACAAGGCGGGCAGCTTCCCCTTCATGGCCAATGGCCGGGCCAGGGCGCTGGGAGACACCACGGGCATGGTGAAGTTCCTCGCCGACGCCGACACAGACGAGATTCTTGGCGTGCACATCATCGGCCCGATGGCCTCCGAGCTCATCGCTGAAGCGGTGGTGGCCATGGAGTTCAAGGCCAGCGCTGAGGATATTGCGCGGATCTGCCATGCCCATCCCAGCCTCAGCGAGGCGACGAAGGAAGCGGCCCTGGCGGTCGACAAGCGCACGCTGAACTTCTGAGCCTGGAGGCTGTTCGCCGGGGCCCCCTCTCTCATTGACCCAAGCCAGGAGCGAGCGCATGGGCATCCGGACATTGTTCGGCAAGGCGCTGGCCGATCGTGGCTATGTGGCTGACTTGGCGCAACTGAGAGCCGTCGACGCGCTGGAGCGTTGTGAGCAGGAGTGGGCCGCCTATCGCTCCCGGCGCGCCAACGCAGTCACAAGGGCGCTGGTCAGACCGCCGATTCCCCAGGGGGTTTATCTGCACGGTGGGGTAGGGCGGGGAAAAAGCTTCCTGATGGACTGCTTCTATCAGTCCGTTCCGCTGCAGCGCAAGACGCGACTGCACTTTCATGAGTTCATGCGGGAGGTTCATCTCGAGCTGGCCGGGCTCAAGGGCGTGCAGAACCCTCTCAGCGAGCTCGGGCGGCGGATTTCACTGAAGCACAGACTGATCTGTTTCGACGAGTTTCACGTGGCCGACGTGACCGATGCGATGATCCTGCATCGACTCTTGGAGGCGCTCCTGGCCCACCGTGTGGGCATTGTGACGACTTCCAACTTTCATCCTGACGAGCTGTACCCCAACGGGCTGCACCGAGAGCGGATCCTGCCGGCCATCGCGCTTCTGAAGGAACGGCTGCAGGTCGTGGCCGTCGATGGCGGCAAGGACTACCGCAGGCTGATGCTCGAGAGCCTGAGTCTCTACCACACGCCTCTGGGCCATGAGTCAGACGAAAAACTCACTCGGGCTTTTGAAGCCATCGCCGAGGTCGGGGATGAGCCTGCGATTCTCAATATCGAGCACAGGCAGATCGCCGCGCGGCGCAGGGCGGGTGGTGTCGTCTGGTTCGACTTCAAGTGGCTGTGCGGAGGTCCGCGATCCCAGAACGACTATCTCGAGATTGCGAATCGCTTCCACACGATCATCCTTTCAAATGTTCCGCGCATGCCGCCGCGCATGGCCAGCGAGGCCCGTCGCTTCACTTGGCTGGTCGATGTCCTCTACGACAGGCGATGCAAGCTCATTCTGAGTGCGGAGTGCGCCGCGAACGAGCTTTATCTCGAGGGCCCGCTGGCGCACGAGTTCCCGCGGACCGTTTCCAGGCTCAACGAGATGCAGTCCCCCCAGTTTCTGGCGCAGGGGCGCCGGCTGGTCGACACTTCGCTGACCTGAGAGCGATCCGCACGCCGGATGTCCAGGGCGCTCGGACTGCATGGCCGACCCGCTGGGGGGGGGGCGCATGGTGCGTCAGCCCCCGTAAAATAGTGCAGTTCATGGATGCCAATCTGCGCTCGCCCCACAGACAACTCATCGAATTGCGCATGGAGCATGCTGACCTCAACAGCCTGATCGACAGGATCGGTGGGCAGCCCCAGCCCGATGACTTGGCGCTTCGAAGGCTCAAGAAGCGGCGGTTGCTGTTGCGGGACCAGATTCGGTTGCTTGAGGCGGCGCTTGAGCCGCCCGAGCCTGCCTGAGGCCGTGTGCTTAGGGCCCGCTAGGGGGCAGACGGCCGGCGGCTTCGTGTCCCGCTGCGCATGATGCCGGGCCAAGGGGACCCGATGCAGGCTCCTTCGGAGCTCTGTCTTGCCGTTGCGCAGGCCATGGACATTCAAGGCCCCCTGGCTCGCCACGACCCGCGCTATCGGCAGCGGGCCGAGCAAATTGACATGGCCAAGGCGGTGGCGGTGGCCATCGAAGGGAACTCGGCGCTGGTGGTGGAGGCTGGCACCGGCGTGGGCAAGACCTACGGCTACCTGGTGCCGCTGCTTCTCAGCGGGCGGCGCTGCCTGGTCAGCACGGCCACCAAGAGCCTGCAGGACCAGCTGTTTCTGAGAGACCTGCCAGAACTCGTGCAGCGGCTGGGCCTTGCGATCGATATCGCGCTGCTCAAGGGGCGGGCCAGCTACCTTTGCCGTCATCGATTGGGGCAAGCCCGGCAGAGGCCCCAAGCCATGGATCGAACCCAGCTGCGTCTGCTCGCGCGCATCGAGACCTGGGCGACAGCAACCGAAACAGGCGACCTTTCCGAGGTCCCCGGTCTTGATGATCGGGCGCCCTTGGTCCCGCTGGTCACTTCCACCCGGGACAATTGTCTCGGCAGTGAGTGCCCCGAGTTCGACGCGTGCCACATCGTGAGAGCTCGGCGCCGGGCGATGGCCGCGGATTTGGTGGTGGTCAACCACCACTTGTTCTTTGCCGACCTGGCTCTCAAGGAAGGGGGCATGGGCGAGTTGCTGCCATCGGTGCAGGCCGTCGTCATGGATGAGGCCCATCAGATTCTGGAGACCGGCCTGCAGTTCATGGCCAGCAATCTCGGAACCCTTGCGGTCGTCGACCTTGCGCGTGATCTTCGGGCGGCCGGAATGGAGCACGCCAGGGGATTGCAGGATTGGATTGCGCTCTGCGCCAGCCTTGAGCAGGCGGCTGCCGGCCTGGCGCTGGCCTGCGATGGGGCCCGGCCTGAGCAGGGGAAGAGCACACGGCGCCTTCGATGGTCCGAGCGCGTCTCGGGCCGACCGGATTCGGCCGCAAGGCCATTGGAGGTGGCCTTCTCGGCGGCGATGGATGGCCTGGCTGTGGCGTTGGAGGCCACTCAACGGGCTGCGGCTGTGGTGGCCGATGCCCACCCCGACCTTCAGCGGCTCTGCGAGCGTGCGAGCGAACTGCAGAATCGATTGGAAGTCTTCAGATCACCCGTGGGCACAGACCGCGTTCGGTGGATCGATGTGGGCGCCAATCAGGCGCGACTCATCGACTCGCCGCTGGACATCCGTGCGTTGATGGCAGAGTCTCGTGCCCAGGCGGCGCGTTGTTGGATATTCACCTCGGCGACCCTCGGCGAGGAGCCGGGACTGCGGTGGTTCCGATCGCAGGCGGGGCTTGAAGATGCGGCAGTGCTTGTCCTGGGCAGCCCCTTCGACTACCCCGCCCACGCTCGGCTTTGGGTCCCAACCCATCTGCCCGACCCGGGCCAGCCCGACCACCCGCAGGCGGTGGCCGAATTGGCGGCACGATGTGCTGCGCGCCTCGGTGGCAGAACCTTCGTGCTGGCCACAACCCTACGGGCATTGCCGCTGATCGGCCAGAGGATCCGTCGCCTGTTTGAGGACAGGGGGCTTGCTGTGGAGGTGCTGGTCCAGGGCAGCGAGCCCAGGCGGGCCCTGCTGGATCGATTCCTGAAGGCGGCAGGCGGACATGGGGCCGTGCTGGTTGGTGCCGCCAGTTTCTGGGAAGGTATCGATGTGCCAGGCGATGCGCTGCAGTGTGTGGTCATCGACAAGCTGCCATTTCCACCGCCTGATGATCCGCTGCTTGAGGCGCGCAGTCGGGCGGTGAAGGCCCAGGGACGAGATCCCTTTTCCGAGCTGTTCCTGGCCGAGGCGGCAATCTCCCTGAAGCAAGGCGCGGGCCGGTTGATTCGAGGGGAATCCGACCGCGGGTTGCTGATCATCGGCGACAAGCGCTTGGCCATCCGAAGTTACGGCGCAAGGCTGCTGGAGGCACTGCCGCCGATGGCGCGGGCTCAGGACGCCCGTGATGTCATGCAGTGGATTGAGGCGCTGCGGGAGGGCGACTCGTGAGCTACCAGAATCGCCACCAAGGCTTGGCCGGTGCCTGCGGCGTCGTCGATCCCCGACCGAAGCTCAAGTCCAGCACGCGCCTGGCGTCATCGCGCAGGTCATTGAGGCCAAGCTGGTCATAGCTCAGTACCATGATGCGCAAGGCCTCCTGCGCCGCCGGGGCACGCTCAAACTCCCTGACGGCCTGCTGAGCCCGATTGGCAGCAGCCAGATAGGCGCCTCGCTTGAAATAGTAGCGGGCGACCCTGAGCTCGTATTCGGCCAATGCGTTGGCGATGTAGTCCATCCGCACTCGCGCGTCAGGCGCGTAGCGGGAATTCGGAAACTGCTCGACCAACTGCTTGAACGACTGGTAGGCATCGCGCGAGGCCTGCTGATCGCGCTCGACCACGTCCTGCTTGAGCAGGTCGTAGATCCAACCCAGGCTGTCGTTGAAGTTCACCAACCCCTTGAGGTAGTAGGCATAGTCCAGCGCCGGGCTCGAGGGATTGAACTTGATGAAGCGGTCAAGGGTGGCCGTCGCCTCGGGACGCTCGCCTGCCTTGTACCGCGCGTAGGCCAGATCCAGGGACGCTTGCTGCGCCAGCAGGGTGCCCGCCGCGCGTCCCTCAACCCGCTCCAGGGCGCGGATGGCCCGATCCCATCCGCCGCTGGCCATGTCGGCCTTGGCCTCTGAATACAGCTTCTCCACGGCCATCGTGGAGAATTCATCCTTCTCGGAAGTTGCACAGCCCGCCAGAACGGCCGCAGCCAGAAGTGCGGTCGCTGCGGACCTCGTGCGATCCAGGCTGCGTGGCAGGGTTCGCGCTCGATCCAAGCTGGAGTAGGACATGGCAGGTGTGGGCCGCTTCATGGTGTCCCGTTGATTATAGGGAGCACGATTTGCCCGAAGAGCATGTGACTCGACCATGGAGCGCAGGCCAGCCTGGCCCGGAAGCCGAGGAATGGCACACGATGCTTTCGATCGGCCCAGGGGCGCTTGAGGATGCTGAAGTCCGCGCCTGGCCCGTCGATGAAAGCGCCCACGGGCTGCGCTTGGACAAGGCGCTGGTCCACATGGCCCCTGAGTTTTCCCGATCCCACCTCCAGTGGCTGGTGCAGCAGCAATGTGTGGAGGTCGATGGCCAGGTCCAGTCCATGCCGTCGCGCAGGCTTCGGCTGGGTCAGACGGTTTCGGTCCGTCTTGTTCCCACCGAGCAGGCCAGGGCGTTTCGCCCCGAAAACATCCCCTTGAGGGTCGTGCACGAGGACGAGCACCTCATGGTGATCGACAAGCCCGCAGGGCTGGTTGTGCATCCCGCGCCGGGTCACTGGAGCGGCACCTTGCTCAACGGGCTGCTTTCCCACCACCAGGCCGCCTGCGGGTTGCCCAGGGCGGGCATCGTGCACCGGCTGGACATGGATACTTCTGGGCTCATGGTGGTGGCCAAGACCGCAGAGGCGATGCAGTCGCTGTCCCGTGCGATTGCCGAACGCAAGGTTGAGCGGAATTACTGGGCCATCGCCCATGGAACTGTCGCAAGCCAGGAGCAGGAAATCGATGCGCCCGTGGGGCGCGACCCGCGCTCACGGATTCGCATGGCGGTGGTCGGCAGTGGCAAGCCGTCGCGCACCAGCGTTCGGGTGCTTGGCCGTGGCATTTCGGGCTATACGGCCGTTGAGTGCAGGCTCCACACAGGTCGGACTCACCAGATCAGGGTTCACCTGGCCCATGTGGGGCATCCGCTTGTGGGCGACTCCTTGTACGGCGGGCGGGTTGGTCTGGGGATCCAGCGCCAGGCCCTGCACGCCGTCCGGTTGGCGCTGGCGCACCCCATCAGCGGTCTGTTGCTGCGGTGGGAATCCATGCCCGAGGATCCCTTTGCATCGGCCTGGCTGCAGGCGATGCAGGTCAGTTAGAATCTCCGTAAACAGGCGTTCGTCCTCCCGCAGTCGCCTGCTGCTGCGGGTTTTGGGTGATGCCTATGGCTTCCCTGCTCGGCGCGGCTTGCGTGCCCCGGGCTTCAGGAGAAGCCAATTGCAATGGGTTCTGGCCAAGGGACAGTTTTGACGTCCGGCCTGCCTTTCCTGGGTGTCCTTTGAGATCACTTCCCGCCGCCTTGCGGCGGTATGCACATGGAAACTTTTGAAGCCAAGCGCGTCCTGGAGACCGCCTTGCTGTGCGCGCAGCAACCGATGGCCATGCGCGAGCTCAAGACTCTTTTCGAGGATCAGTTCAACGGTGCGCAGTTGTCCGAGATGCTCGAGTCGCTGAGGAACGATTGGAGCGGACGCGGGATCGAGCTTGTGGAGTCCGCCGGTGGCTGGCGCTTCCAAAGTCGCTCCGAAATGCGTCACTTTCTGGATCGACTCAACCCGGAGAAGCCCCCACGCTACTCTCGGGCCGTCATGGAGACGTTGGCCATCATCGCCTATCGGCAGCCTGTCACCCGAGGCGACATCGAGGACATTCGGGGGGTGACAGTGGCCACGCCCATCGTCAAGCAGCTGGAGGACCGCGGTTGGATCGAGGTGATCGGACATCGCGAGGCTCCCGGGCGGCCGGCGCTCTATGCCACCACACGCCAGTTCCTCGACGACCTTGGGCTTCGGGGACTGCAGGACCTTCCAGCCCTGGAGGCGGGCGCACCACCGGCGGCGCCCGCCGTTGCGCAGAGTGACCTCCTGGCTGACTCCCAGCAGGGCTTGCTGCCCCTGGAACCGGCCGCGGAGTCCGCGCAGGGTGCCCTTCCCGCGCTTCCCGTCGGCGCCCCAGCCTCCAACCACGACCCTGCATGGAGCCCGGCAACGGGTGCGGATGCCCAATGAGCCCAATCTCAGACGATCCCGCCAACCCCACTGACGCGGGCGCAGATCAGCGCTCTGACGGCGATCCCGGACAGCCGCGGGAGTCCCGCAGCGGCAGGAATCGTCGGCGTCGGCGTGGGCGGGGCCGCGGTGATGCCGAGATCGCAGACAGTGCTGTTTCCGGCCACCCGGCCGTTGTGGCGGAATTGGATCCGGCTGTTCGCGAGGGCGCTGCGGCGCTGTTCGGTGAGGTGGTCTCCGGAGCCTACGATCGGGCCGATGAGACTCAACAGAGCCTTGCCGAGCCGGCATCCGACAGCGCGACCTCATTGGCGCTGCCCGTGGAGACCGTCGAAGACGAAGCCCCGGAGGACGGGGACCAGATTCGCCCCCCTGTTCCTGAGGGTGATGAAACGCGGAGGGTTCTCGCGCCCGACCCGGACGCCCCCAAGCTGCACAAGGTCCTGGCGCAGTCGGGGCTCGGGTCTCGGCGGGACTTGGAAGCGATGATCGAGTCGGGAAGAGTCTCGGTCAATGGCGAGGCCGCCCACACCGGACAGAGGATCAGCCATGGCGATCGGGTCCAGATCGACGGCAAGCCGGTGCGGATTCGCCTGCGACAGGGCCCGCCTCGGGTTCTGGCCTATCACAAGCCCGTGGGCGAGGTGGTCACCCATGACGACCCACAGCAGCGCCCCACGGTCTTCCGCCGGCTTCCCAGGCTTGGTCAGGGCAAATGGCAGTCTGTGGGACGCCTCGATATCAACACCGAAGGCCTGCTGCTGTTCACCAACTCGGGCGAGCTGGCAAACCACCTGATGCACCCTCGCTTCGGTGTGGAACGGGAGTACGCCGTCAGGGTTCTGGGGCGGCTCCAGGAAGAGGCGCGACAGCAGTTGCTTGATGGCATTGAGCTTGATGGCCACAAGGCCAACTTCATCAGCATCGACGATGGCGGGGGTGAGGGCGTCAATCATTGGTACCGTGTGGTTTTGAATGAAGGCCGAAACCGTGAGGTGCGACGGCTCTTCGATGCTGCAGGTCTGGTGGTCAGTCGGCTCATCCGCATCCGCTACGGGTGTGTTCTCCTGCCCCGTGGACTCAAACGGGGCGCGTGGGTAGACCTGGACTCCCGCGATGTCCTTGAGCTGCAGCGCCTCACCGGCACCGGTTCCCGCCCGGGCGACCGTCGTCAGGGCCGCGGGTCGGACAAGACACAGTCGGGCGGCAAGGGGCGTGCGTCGGGTGAGCGGGGGAGCGCTTCCGCGCAGCGCCAGGCGGAGAAGTCCCCCCGGCGCGAGCGCAATGACGAGGGCCCGATTCCCAATCCGCTTCAGCAGACTTTCGACAAGCGGGCTTTCAAGGAACTGCAGCGCAAGCCGCGTCGCGAATACGGCGATGACGGTCCGATCCCCAATCCGTTGCAGCAGACCTTCGACATGCGTGCCTTGAAGGAAGAGCAGCGGCGCCCGAGGCGTGAGTACGGGGACGATGGACCGATTCCCAACCCGCTTCAGCAGACATACGACAAGCGGGCCCTGCAGGAGTCACGCCGTGTGGAAACTGTGGATGACAGCGACGAGGATGGACCGATTCCCAATCCGCTGCAGCAAACCTTCGACCGGCGTTTCTCGGGCAAGGGCGGTGCCGGTGCAGGGTCTGGCGGGGCGGGGAGGCCGGGCGGCTCGGGTCGAGGCAAGGGTCGCAGCGGCCCCGGGCGAGATCCTGCGGGTGGCCCCACGGCTCGCGGCGGACCTTCCCGCAGCACCGCCAAGCCCTCGGGTGGACGAAGTGGCGCTCAGTCAGGCCGCCGCCGCAGCGATGGCTCAGGCAAGAGCGATGGGCAGCCGGATCCGATGAGAACCGCGGTCGGCTACATCGGTGGCGATGCTGCGTTGGGCCGCGGCCCCAAGACGGGTCGGGGCCGCCGCGGCCGTTGACCCGCGGCAGGGGCTGGCCCGGCAGCGGGCGCGTCATGACCTAAAATTCGCGGATTTGCTCGAATTCTGCCTGGAGAGAAAACAATGGCCATCGAAAGAACCCTGTCGATCATCAAGCCCGATGCCGTGGCCAAGAACGTGATCGGCCAGATTTACGCTCGCTTCGAGGCAGCCGGCCTGAAAGTGGTGGCAGCCAAGATGGCGCATCTCTCCAAGGGCCAGGCAGAGGCTTTCTATGCGGTGCACAAGTCGCGCCCCTTCTTCAACGACCTCGTGTCCTTCATGATTTCGGGCCCGGTGATGATCCAGGTGCTCGAAGGCGAATCCGCGATCGCCAAGAACCGTGAACTGATGGGTGCCACCGACCCCAAGAAGGCTGACAGGGGCACGATCCGTGCGGACTTTGCCGACAGCATCGATGCCAATGCGGTCCACGGCTCGGACGCTGCCGAGACAGCCGCCGTTGAGGTGGCTTTCTTCTTCCCGGGCATGGAAGTCCACAGCCGCTGAGGCGCGTTGGGGGCGGCCGCCGGCGCGGCCTTCGTCCGCGTGGCCAACCATGATCAACCTCCTTGACCTGGACCGAGATGCGCTGACCCGTTGGTGCCTGGAGCAGGGAGAAAAGCCTTTTCGGGCCACGCAGGTGTTTCGTTGGGTCCACCAGCGCGGTTGTGCGGACTTTTCTGCGATGTCTGATCTGGCCAGGCCGCTTCGCGAGAAGCTTGCTGCGGCCGCAGAAGTCAGGCCGCTGCCGGTCCTCAGCGAGCATGTGTCTCGGGACGGAACGGTCAAGTGGCTGTTCGATGTCGGCTCGGGCGATGCGATCGAGACTGTCTTCATCCCCGAGGACGACCGGGGCACCTTGTGCATCTCGTCTCAGGCCGGCTGTGCGGTGGCCTGTCGATTCTGCTCGACAGGCCATCAAGGGTTCAGCCGCAATCTCAGCACCGGCG
>CAYYYC010000064.1:1806-10240 GCA_964475695.1 uncultured Rubrivivax sp. | reverse complement strand
TGGGCGGCAAGGACGTGGAAGGCACCATCCTGCCGGCGGGCCCGATGCTGGTGGCAGCGCAACTGCCGACCAACCATCCGGTCCGCAAGAGCGCTCTGGACTATGTCAGCGCCTATGAGGCCAAGTACGGCAAGGGCAGCGTCTCCACCTTCGGCGGCCATGGCTGGGATGCGGGCCTGCTCGTCCAACGCGCGGCCACCGAAGCGCTGAAGAAGGCGCAGCCCGGCACGGCGGCGTTCCGCGCTGCGCTGCGCGATGCGCTGGAGGGGGTCAGGGAGCTGCCCGGCGCGCACGGTATCTTCAACATGTCCACCGGCGACCACAACGGGCTGGATCAGCGGGGACGCGTGATGGTGACCATCTCCGGCGGCGCCTGGAAGTACATCGGCGACTGAGGGCAACCCAGGGCAATTCCATGAGCACCCCTCGCGTTCTGCAAAGCTTCATCGGCGGCCAATGGCTGGGCAGCCAGCCCTCGTCCGCCCTGCGCAGCGCGGTCAACGGGCAGGTCGTCGCCCACACCCATGCCGAATCCCCGGACTTTGGCCTGGCGGTGGAACACGCCCGTCGCGTGGGCGTGCCGGGATTGCTCAAGCTGGACTTCCAGCAGCGCGCGGCCGCGCTCAAGGCCTTGGCCAAGTACCTCACAGCCCGCAAGGAAGAGCTCTATGCGGTCTCGGCACACACCGGGGCCACCCGAGCCGACAGCTGGGTCGACATCGAGGGCGGCACCGGAACGCTGTTCGCCTATGCCAGCTTGGGCAGCAGCGAGCTGCCTTCGGGCAATGTGGTGCACGAAGGGCCGGTGGTCGCCCTGGGCAAGGCAGGACAATTCGTGGGCACGCACATCCTGGTCCCGCGCCGGGGTCTGGCGGTGCACATCAATGCCTTCAATTTTCCCGTCTGGGGTCTGCTTGAGAAGTTCGCGCCCGGCTTTCTGGCCGGGCAGCCATGCATCGGCAAGCCGGCCACGGCCACGAGCTACCTGACCGAAGCTTTGGTGCGGATGATGCTGGAGTCGGGCTTGCTGCCCGAGGGGGCGATCCAGCTGGTCATTGGCGGCACCGGCGACCTCCTGGATCGCCTGGATGGGCGCGACATGGTCACCTTCACCGGCAGCGCCGACACGGCGGCGATGCTCAAGGGGAAGCCGCACCTCCTCAAGCACGGCATTGCCTTCAATGCCGAGGCCGATTCCCTGAATTGCGCCATTCTGGGCGACGATGTCTCGCCTGATGACCCTGAGTTTGACTTGTTCATCAAGGAAGTCGCGCGTGAGATGACGGTCAAGGCCGGCCAGAAGTGCAGGGCCATCGTGCCGCGCCGGCACCTGGACGCGGTGGCGCAGCGCCTGAGGCAAAGGCTGGCTCAGGTGGTGGTGGGAGACCCGGCAATCGAGGGCGTGCGCATGGGCGCTCTGGCCTCGCGCAGCCAGCAGGCTGATGTGGCCGACCGGGTGCGCCAGCTGCTTCAGGCGCCCCACATGAGCCAGGTGCTCGGAGCCTCGGACGGCTTCGAGCCCCGAGGCCAGGGCGTGGAGGAGGGCGCCTTCTTCTGCCCGACGCTGCTGTTGTGCGATCGCCCGCTGCAGGTGGCGCAGGTGCATGACATCGAGGCGTTTGGCCCCGTCAGCACGCTCATGCCCTATGAGGATCTGGACGAAGCCCTGGAGCTGGCTGCCCGCGGCCAGGGCAGCCTGGTGGGGTCATTGGTCACCCGCACGCCCGCAGTGGCCGCGCGCGTTGTCCCTCAGGCTGCTGCCCTGCATGGGCGGATGCACATCCTGGATGCCAAGGCCGCAGCCGAGTCCACGGGCCATGGCTCCCCCCTGCCGCACCTCAAGCACGGCGGCCCCGGGCGCGCCGGCGGCGGCGAGGAGTTGGGGGGAATCCGTGCGGTCAAGCACAACCTGCAGCGCAGCGCGCTCCAGGGCTCGCCCGACATGGTGATGGCCGTCACCGGCGAATATGTGCGCGGCGCCACGGTGATCGAGGGCGATGCGCATCCGATGCGCCTGGTCTTCGAGGACCTGCGCATCGGCCAGAGCCTGCTGACTGCGCCGCGCACGGTCACCGCCGAGGACGTCCAAGCCTTCGGTGACCTGACGGGCGACACCTTCTACATGCACTTCGATGAAGAGGCCGCCCGCGCGTCGCCTTTTGGCCAGCGGATCGCGCACGGCTATCTCGTGTTGTCGGCTGCTGCGGGCTTGTTCGTGTGGACGGCGCCTGGCCCGCTGCTGGCCAACTATGGGCTGGACACCTTGCGATTCACCAAGCCCGTGGCCCTGGGCGACACGATCCGAGCGCGGCTGACAGCCAAGCGCAAGATCGACCGGTCGAAGGTGGGCGCCGATGGCAAGGGCCAAGGCGTGGTGGCGTGGGATGTGGAGGTCACCAACCAAGAGGGCGAACTGGTGGCCAGCTACGACATTCTGACCCTGGTGGCCAAGCGCTGAAGCGGCGGGAGCCGCGCGGGGCTTGCGCCTCAGTCGCTTCGGGCTGAGGCAGCAGGCGTCGAGAGCTCGCGCAGGATCGGCGCGGAGAAGATCTCATCCAAGGGCCTGAACCCGGTGCGCAGGCCACTTTGGAACGCCTCGAAGCTCGATCGCATCATGTTGTGGCGGCTTCCGTCCATGGTCTGGGCCGCAAGACGAGCCAGATCGGTGTTCAGGTGCACGCCCGCATCCATGCAGCGCTGGGACAGATGGGTGAGGTTGGCCGTGTCGAAGCGCAGCAGGTCCGCATGGACACTGGCCATCTCGGCGGCGTCTTCGCAGGTCAAGAGGCGCTGGTGGGCCTGTTCGTGCCGCTTGAGCGCCAGATGCCAGCAATCGAGCTGGGCGCGCTGCCACTCTTCGCCGGCATGAAGCATGAGCATGAGAGTCTGCATGCTCCAGGACAGAGGCATGCGCAACTGACCCGCCCAGCCCGCAGCCCCGTCCTGCCCGTCAGGGCGCGCCGGTTGGGCTGAAGGGGTCGCGGTCTTGCGCTTTGGGGTGCGGGTTCGGGGCATGGCGTGTCCGTTCAGATGAGATCGCTGTCATGGCAACAGCCCGGCCAGTATGGGATGGCCCGAGATCCGGCGGCTTGAGCCGCCTCAGAAACGCAGCTCGGCCTGAACGAGCGGCTGCGCAGCGGCGCTGCGCCGCGCCGGTGATGCCGGCGGCCTGACCTGCGGTGCGGCCGCCGGGGCGGACACTGGAATGTCGAGGCTGGGCACAGGGGTGGCCGGCCGCACAGCCTTGGGGACTGCGCTGGCCAAGTGGGGATCCTGCATGTGGACCGGGTCAGGAAACAGCCGGTGCTCCAGACCGTAGCGGATGAGCGCTGCGGTGCTGTCGAGCTGCATCTTTTGCAGGATGCGTGTCTTGTGCGTGCTCACCGTCTTGATCGACAGGTGCAGCGCCTCGGAGATTTCGCCGATGCGCTGGCCGGCCACGATGCAGCGAAAGATCTCGAATTCCCGATCGCTGAGTCGCTCATGGGGCATGCCGTCTTCCTTGCCGGAGAGGTTCAGCGCCAACTTCTCGGCCATGCCCTGTGAAAGATAGCAGCCGCCCGAAGCCACCTTGCGCACCGCCTGCACCAGTTCATCGGCCGCCGCATCCTTGGTGAGGTAGCCATGAGCGCCGGACTTCAGGGAGCGCATGGCGTAGATGTCCTCCGAATACATCGACAGGACCAGGATGGCGCACTCTGGGCTCTCCTGCCTGATTCGCCGAATGAGATTCATCCCCGACAGGCCGGGCATGCTCAGGTCGACGATGGCAACCGCCGCGCTGCCGCTGCGGATCAGGCTCAGGGCCTGGTGGCCATCCTCGGCCTGCCCGATGACCTGAAGATCCGATTGACTCATGAGGATGCGAAGGATCCCTTCGCGCATGAGGCGATGGTCATCAGCAAGCACCAACGAAATACAGCCTGCGTTGAGCGCTGCTCGGGGGAGGTTCGAGCTTGGAATCACGCTTATCGTAGTTTACTTGATTGGTCCTGCAGGACGGCGCGGCCGCCCTTGCCCGGCGGGGCTGCAGCCAACGTTGCTGCACACCCCACGGCGATTGGAGCGCGCGAAGCCACCGAGGTGTTTGCGCAGAGTCATTTCCGCCCGATTCGCCGCGCCGTGAAGCGGCACGGCCAGAGCCTAGGAGGAATCCTAGGTCCGAGCGAAACCTCCTGCCCATCGCAGAGCCGCCATCCCACAGCACGCCAAGCCATCGTCCGATGGTTGAGCGGCCTGTCTGCGGCCAACCTTCGTCCTGCTCAATCGACCATCGAAAAACGGGAGGAATGAAGATGGAACAACGCACGGAGGGCACCACAGCCCTGCAATCGGCTCGCTGCACTGGCTCAGACCTGCTGCGCTGGATGGGGCTGGCCCACGAAGTCGGGCCGCGCTCCGACCAGGTTGTGTTCCCGATGCGCCGGGTGCGCACCGGCACCCTGGTCACGCACGAGGGTGCGCCATTCGAGAGCCTTTACTTCATCAGCGCAGGCACCTTCAAGTCGGTGCACACCGACCCTGACGGCTACGAGTTGGTGCAGGGATTCCTGGGGCGCGGAGATGTCATCGGCCTCGATGGTCTGAGCGACGGCGCCTATGGGGGCGACTCGGTGGCCCTGGAGGACGCGACGGTGGCCATGGCCTCGTTCAGGGAATTGCTCAATGCGGGGCGCGAGGTGCCTGCACTTGAGCACCTGATCTTTTTGGCCAGCGGTCGGGAGATCCGGCGCAAGAACATGACGCTGGAAGTGATGGCGGCCGTCGGCGCGGAAGTGCGTCTGGCCAGATTCCTGCTGCAGCTCATCGCCCGGCAGGCCGAGCTGGGGTACTCGGCCCGCTGCATGGTGCTGCGCATGAGTCGCCGCGACATTGCCAGCCATCTGGGCATTGCCCACGAGACGGTGAGCCGCTCGCTCACGGCGCTGGCCGATTGGGGCTACATCGATGTGCGCCATCGCGAAATTGAAATCCTCGATGGCGATGGCCTGGAGCGCTTCAAGCGGGTGACACGCGGGCCCACGGTCAAGCCGCCGGGTGGGCGAGGTGGTGCCACCCGTCGGGCCCGCATCCAGGAGCTGGCTCGCCTGAACGGCTCCAACGGCTCGGGCCGCGACCACGCGCCGGCAACAACCCTAGGCGGCTGAGGCACCAGCCGGGCCCGAGAGCGCCATCATGGCGCGCCAGGGCCCGGACATGGCCTCCGCAGGCACTTCCACCGGCACCTGCCCATTGCCCTCCAAGGGACGGCGGATCATCGACTCGCGGGTCAACCCCCGCCGCATCGACTCGGCCAGGTCGCCCAGCTCCTCGGCCAGGGCGCCCACCACATCGTCCAGAGAAGCAATCCCGCTGAGCTGGCGCTGTGGGCCTGTGACCAGCACTCGCCTCACCCCCTCCTGACGCATGACGGCGATGGCCTCCGACACGCTGGCCTGGGCTGGAACGGCCACAGCCTTTCCGCTGATGAGGGCACCCACGGTGATGGCCTGAGGGTCCAGCCCTCGAGCCATGGCCTCGACGGTCAGGTCGCGGTCGGTGATCACACCGCAGACTCGGGTTGAATTGGCGGTCAATCCCTCCTCTTCGGCGGTGACGACCAAAGCGCCGACATGTCGTTGCCGCATCAGTTGGGCGGCTTCCTGGATGCTGCAGTCACAGTCGATCGTCACGACGCTTCGCTGGCAGATGGTTCCGATGGTGTTCATGGTGGGGGCACTCCTGGGTTGGCGGTTTCTCCGAGCCAACCATTGGGTCAGGATTGCCGGGGCTGCGCTTGTGGGTGATCAAGACCCCACCATCTCCAGTCCTGCCTGCGGCGGTCTTGTGCGCGCAGGGGCCGCTGCCATTGCAGTGGATCAAGCGACTTCGCCTGGCCGATCCTAGATTCCGGACATGACCGAAACCACCGCCACCGCGCCAGCTTCGCAGCCAGGTGTCAGCCTCAGACCCTGGCCTTCCGACACCCTGGCCATCGTGCCCATGCGCAATCTGGTGCTCTTTCCGCAGGCCCTGACTCCGGTCAGCCTGGGCCGGGCGGCCTCGCTCAGGGCGTTCGAGCAGGCTGTGCACGCTGCCGGCGGATCGAGCGCCGGGCCGATGGCTCTGGGCTTTCTGCTGCAGAAGGATGCATCGGCGGACTCGCCAGGCCCCGGCGACCTGTGCACCGTGGGGACTCGGGTCCAAGTCCTTCGCGATGAGCGCACCGAGGCCTCGGCAGCCGGTGAGCCTGCCACCCACCAACTGATCTGCCTTGGGCTGTCGCGCTTTCGGGTGCTGGAGTGGGTGTTGCAGGAGCCCTTTCTGTTGGCGCGGGTGGAGGAGGTGGTCGACGACTCGGTGGGCACAGCCGCCGAGGCGGCCGCCCTGCGGCTGCGCGAGCGGGCCGCCGATCTCCTGGCGCTGCTGCCCGGAGTTCCCGCCGAGCTGTTGCACGCGGTGCAGTCGGCCAAGGCGCCGGCTGCGGTGGGCAATACCGTGGCCTCGCTGCTCGACGCCGAAGTGGCCGAAAAGCAGGCCTGGCTGGAAATGACGGATGTGGCAGGGCGACTGGAGCAGATCCTGCGCCGGCTCGAGCATCGGTTGGAGGTGCTGCGGCTGAGCCAGGAGATCGGCCTGCGCACGAGGGAGCAGCTGCAGGATCGTGAGCGGCGCGCGCTGCTGCGCGAGCAGCTGCAGGCCATTCGCAAGGAGCTTGGCGAGGAAGACACGGCCACGCAGGAGACCGCCCGCCTGCGCCAGCGGCTGGAGGCGGCCGGCGTTCCGGAGCCGCTCAAGCCCGAGGTGGAAGCCGAGCTGCAGCGTCTGGCCCAGCTGCCACCCTCGTCGAGCGAGTACTCGCTGCTGCAGGGTTGGCTGCAATGGGTGGCCGAGCTGCCCTGGGCGCTGCCGCAGCGGCAGCCACAGCCTGTTCGGCAGGTGCTGGCCCATGCGCGAGAAGTGCTCGATGCGGATCACGCCGGGTTGGAGAAGATCAAGCGAGAGCTGCTGCAACACCTGGCCGTGCGCCAGCTGCAGGCCCAGCCCCAGGCCCCGATCCTGTGCCTCATCGGTCCTCCAGGGGTGGGCAAGACCTCACTCGGGCAGAGCGTGGCGCGCGCGCTTTCTCGCCCCTTCGGCCGTCTGTCCCTGGGCGGAGTTCACGATGAATCCGAGATTCGAGGGCACCGGCGCACCTACATCGGCGCCATGCCCGGGCTCTTGTTGCAGACATTGCGGCGCTGCGGCTCGCGCGATGCGGTGCTCATGCTCGACGAGATCGACAAGCTCTCCTCCAGCGTTCATGGAGACCCGACCGCAGCGATGCTGGAGGTGCTGGATCCCGCCCAGAACAGCGCTTTCCGGGACCACTATCTCGGCCTGCCCTTTGACCTGAGCTCGGTGATGTTCATCGCCACGGCCAATGTGTTGGAGGCCATACCCCTGCCCCTTCGGGATCGGATGGAAGTCATCGAGCTGCATGGCTACACGGCAGCAGAAAAGCTGCAGATCGCCCGCTCATACCTGCTGCCCCGCCAGCGCAAGGCCAGCGGCCTGCCCGAGGATGTGGCGGCCGTGGACGATGTGGTGCTGATGCAGCTCATCGAGCGCTATACCCGCGAGGCGGGGGTGCGTCAGCTCGAGAGGACCCTGGGGTCGCTGATGCGACATGCCGCATGGTCCTTTGCCCAGGACGGCAGCGCCCCGGCCCAGATCGGCCTGGACGACCTGCAGCCGATCCTGGGCGTGCCGCGTCACACCCGAGAAATGGCCATGCGGCGCAGCGTCAGTGGTGCGGTCACCGGCATGGCGTGGACCCCCGCCGGCGGCGAAATCCTCTTCATCGAGGCCTCACGCGTGGCGGGCAGCAACCGGGTCCTGCTGACCGGACAACTCGGCGAGGTGATGCGTGAAAGCGCCCAGGCGGCCTTGACTTTGGTCAAGTCGCGCGCCTCGGACTGGGGACTGGCCGCCGGGAGCTTCCAGGATGTGGATGTGCATGTGCATGTCCCGGCCGGATCCATCCCCAAGGACGGGCCGAGCGCAGGGCTGGCCATGTTCCTGGCTCTGGTGTCCATCTTCACCGGGCGCGCGATTTCCCATCAGGTGGCCTTCACAGGCGAGATCAGCCTGCGAGGGCTGGTTCTGCCCGTGGGCGGGATCCGCGACAAGCTGCTGGCAGCCGCCCGAGCCGGCTTGAGTCGGGCGGTCCTGCCTGCGGGAAATCGCCCCGACTGGGAGGAGGTGCCTGAGAGCGTTCGCCAGGCCGTGACGATTCACTGGGTGCAGACCATCGACGAAGCGATGGCGCAGGCCTGGGCAACCGAGGAAATCAGCCCTTGACCTGGGCCTCGAGTTCCTTGCAGCTGGGCGCGCAGACCGCCTGCGGCTTGCCCAGGAGGCGCCGGGTCTTGAGTTGGCTGCGCTGGCGGTGCTTGCCGCACAGGAAGCAGGA
>CAYYYC010000064.1:685-1796 GCA_964475695.1 uncultured Rubrivivax sp. | reverse complement strand
GGTTTCGAAGGGCGACCCTGGGGCCTTGCTCTTGTAGCGCAGCCCGTTTTCGGCCAGCTTGGTGACGGGGGGGGTGTTTGCAGCCATGCCTCTATTGTCCTAGAAATCCCGGGCCGGCGTCTTTCCTAGGAAACACCGATGTGGCCGGCCCTGGCGGACTGGGTGACAATCGGGCCTGTGAGCTACCTCTTTCCTCCCGAAGCGCCCGTGGGCGTGCCTGTGGCCGGCCAAGCCGGGCTGTTTCCCGTGCGGCGCATCTACTGCGTGGGCCGAAACTACGCGGCGCATGCCCGTGAGATGGGATTCGACCCGGACCGCGAACCGCCGTTTTTCTTCTGCAAGCCGGCCAACGCCACCGTCGTCTGTCCCCCGGGCCAGGAAGCGGTGGTGGACTACCCGTCCCAGACCGAGAACTTCCACCACGAAATCGAGCTTGTGGTGGCCATTGGCGGTCGGGGCCGGGACGTGCCGCTGGAGCAGGCCCTGGCCCTGGTGGCCGGCTACGCCGTCGGCCTGGACATGACACGGCGGGACCTTCAGTTCGCCATGCGCGACAAGGGCCGGCCCTGGGACATTGCCAAGGCCTTCGACGAATCCGCGCCGATCGCGCCCATCGTGCCGGTGGCGCAGTGTGGCCACCTTTCTCAGGCGGGCATTTGGCTGACTGTGGATGGCCAGCCGCGCCAGCGCAGCGATGTCACCCACCTGATCTGGAGCGTGCCCGAGATCGTCTCCACCCTTTCACGCCTCTTCGAGTTGGCGCCTGGAGACCTGATCTACACCGGCACCCCCGAGGGCGTGGGCCCGGTCACCCGCGGGCAATTGATGCACGGCGGCATCGACGGGCTGGGCGAGCTGCGGGTTCGGGTGCGTTGAGCGGGGCCGCGGTCAATCCGGCCGTCACTCGGATTCGGGCACCAGCGCGGTGACCTCGATTTCCACTTGCGCCTGGTCTTCCATCAGGCCGATCTGCCGCTTCGCCTCCTCGAGGCTGACAGGCTCCGAGGCCGGGGGCGTGAGGACCTTCAGCGTGTCGGGTCGGATCATCGGACCTCCGGCTGCGCGGTGGCGACGGCTCGCTCGACGCGGCCGTCCCGGGCTTCGTCGAGCG
>CAYYYC010000064.1:0-675 GCA_964475695.1 uncultured Rubrivivax sp. | reverse complement strand
AGCTGCCGATCACCTCCCGAAAGATCCGGCCGATCTGCGGCCAGGCGGCGATGTAGGCGCGCTTGTCCAGCACATACCAGGTCATGCGCACGATGTGCTCGGGCTGGGCGCCCCCTTCGCGCAGCACCGCAGCGATGTTGCGCAGGGCCTGTTCCACCTGTGGCACCAGTTCGCTGCTCTGGAAGTGTCCCTGGGAGTCCCAACCCACCATGCCGGCCACGAAGACCATGCGGCCACGGCCGGTCACGCCATTGGCATAGCCCTTGGGGCGGGGCCAGTCCGGGGGAAGAAGGGTTTGCAGGCTGCTCATGGTGAATCCTCTTGCAGGGTGTTTCAGTCCAGATCGTGCAGGCGAAAGCGCTGGAGCTTGCCGGTTTCGGTGCGGGGCAGGGCATCCACGAAGCGGATGGCCCTGGGGTACTTGTAGGGGGCGATCGTGGCCTTGACATGGTCCTGCAGTGTCTTGACTTGTGCGTCATCGGCCGGGCTGCCGGCTCGCAGAACCACGAACGCCTTGACGATCTGGCCGCGCTCGGCATCGGCCACCCCGATCACGCCGCACTCGGCCACTGCGGGATGCGCCATGAGCGCGGCCTCGACCTCCGGCGCGCCGATGTTGTAGCCCGAGGACACGATCATGTCGTCGGTGCGCGAAACATAGTGGAAAAAGCCCTG
>CAYYYC010000063.1:0-10267 GCA_964475695.1 uncultured Rubrivivax sp. | reverse complement strand
CCGGTGGTGTGGCCACCGCATTCCAAGGCTACGACCACTTGGTTGCCGAGGGCAGCACCGTGACCGGGCTGTATGTGGATGGCGCGCCCGTGCCGCAGGCCCGTGCGGGTGACGACGTCGTGGTGGTGTTGGATCAAACGCCCTTTTATGCCGAAAGCGGCGGCCAGGCGGGAGACGCCGGCGAGTTGCGCAATGCCACCACCCGAGTGGCGATTGAGGACACCACCAAGGTCCAGGCCGCGGTGCATGGCCACCACGGGCGTCTGACCGAAGGCGAACTGCGCGTGGGTGACCGCCTCTCGGCCAGGGTTGATGCCGCACAGCGCGCCCACACGGCTCGACACCACAGCGCCACCCACCTCATGCACAAGGCGCTGCGTGAGGTCTTGGGCCCGCATGTGCAGCAGAAGGGCTCGCTGGTCAACGCCGATCGCACCCGTTTCGACTTCTCTCACACCGAGCCGATGACGGCCGAGCAGATCGCCAGAGTCGAGGCCATCGTCAATACCGAAGTTCTGGCCAATGCGCAGGCCCAGGCTCGGGTGATGGCCATTGATGACGCCCAGAAGATCGGCGCGGTGATGCTCTTCGGCGAAAAATACGGCGACACGGTGCGTGTGCTGGACATTGGCAGCAGCCGTGAGCTCTGCGGCGGAACCCATGTGCAACGCACCGGCGACATCGGCCTGTTCAAGATCGTGGCCGAGAGCGGCGTGGCCGCGGGCATTCGCCGTCTTGAGGCTGTGTGCGGCGAGAAGGCTTTGGCCCATGTGCAGCAAATCGAGACCACTCTGGGAGAGGCTGCCAGCCGCATGAAGGTGGCCGCCAACGAATTGCCCGGCAGGTTGCAGGCGGTGTTGGAGCAGGTTCGTGGCCTGGAAAAGGAGTTGGCCGTGCTCAAGGGCCGGCTGGCTTCGGCGCAGGGCGACGATCTCCTGGCCCAGGCAGTGGATGTGAAGGGCATCAAAGTCCTGGCTGCCACGCTGGCCGGCGCAGACGCCAAGGCCCTGCGCGAGACTCTCGACAGGCTCAAGGACAAGCTCAAGACCGCCGCCATCGTGCTGGCGGCGGTGGATGGCTCCAAGGTCCAGCTTGCCGCGGGTGTGACGGCCGACAGCCTGGCCAAGGTCAAGGCCGGCGATCTGGTCAACTTCGTCGCACAGCAAGTGGGCGGCAAGGGGGGCGGCAAGCCGGACATGGCCATGGCGGGCGGCACCGATGCCACGCATCTGCCCGAGGCGCTGGCCTCGGTTCGCGCCTGGGTGGCGCAACGGGTCTGATCGAGGCGCGATGGAACTGGCCGGCAAGCACATCGTTCTGGGCCTCACTGGCGGCGTCGCCTGTTACAAGGCCGCTGAGTTGGCGCGCGAACTGACTCGGGCAGGCGCCACGGTGCAGGCTGTCATGACGGCCTCGGCACAGCAATTCGTCACGCCGCTGCTGCTGCAGTCGCTGACGGGACGTGCGGTGGCGCTCAGCCCATGGGACGCCAGCCAGCCCAATGGCATGGCGCACATCAACCTGAGCCGGCAAGCCCACGCCATCCTGGTGGCGCCCGCCTCGGCGGACTTCATCGCCCGATTGGCCCACGGGCGCTGCGACGACCTTCTCAGCCTGCTGTGCGTTGCCCGCCCGGCCGATCGCTGTGGCCTGCTGCTGGCGCCGGCGATGAACCGTGAGATGTGGTCGCATCCGGCCACTCAGCGCAATGTGCACCAGGCCCTTGCCGACGGTGCTGTCCTGCTCGGCCCGGCTTCAGGCGAGCAGGCCTGCGGCGAGGTCGGGCAGGGGCGCATGCTGGAGCCGCAGGAACTTCTCGAGGGATTGGTGGCGCACTTCCAGCCCAAGATGCTGGCGGGCCGCAGGGTGCTCATCACGGCCGGCCCCACGTTCGAGGCGCTCGATCCGGTTCGGGGCCTGACCAATCGCTCAAGCGGCAAGATGGGTTTCGCGCTGGCGCGAGCCGCAGCGCAGGCGGGCGCGGAGGTGACGCTGATCGCAGGGCCGGTGGCCTTGGCCACGCCCGCCGGGGTGCGCCGTCTGGATGTGGAGTCTGCGCAGGAGATGCATCAGGCGGTGATGCCGCAGGCCCAGGCCCACGATGTGTTCGTGGCCAGTGCGGCGGTGGCTGACTGGCGGCCCGAGAGCCCTTCGTCCTCGAAGATCAAGAAGCATGCGGGGTCGGGGCCACCGGTCCTGAGGTTTGTGGAGAACCCGGACATCCTGGCGATGGTCGCCGCACTGCCCGGGGCTCCGCTTTGTGTGGGCTTCGCTGCGGAGACTGACGACATCGAGCGCCACGCGATTGAAAAGCTCAGGCGCAAGAAGCTGCATCTGGTGGTGGCCAACCACGGGCCCAGCACATTCGGGCGCGATGACAACCAGGTGTTTCTGGTTGACGAGCAGGGCTGCCGCGAACTGCCCCGTTCGGGCAAGATTGAGCTGGCTCGGGTGCTGGTGGCCGAAATCGCCAAGCGCCTGGGCGATCGGGCCTAAGCCGTGCCGGTCGATCCAAACCCGCCGCCGCCGCGCTGGCTGACCTGACTGAACTCTTCCACGATTTCGAATTGCGGCCGGGCGATCGGCAGGAAGAGCAGTTGGGCGATGCGTTCCCCAGGATTGATGACGATCTCCTGACCCGACCCGGGTGCATTCCGGTTCCAGGCGCTGATGAAGCACTGGGCGGTGTAGTCCGCATCGATGAGGCCCATCCCATTGCCCAGCACCAGGCCCTTCTTGTGGCCCAGGCCCGAGCGCGGCAGGATGACGGCGCAGAACTCGGACGAATTCATGTGCATCGCCAGGCCTGTGGGAATGAGCACTGCGGGCTGCTGCGGCGCCAGCACCATGGGCTCGTCCAGGCAGGCCATGAGGTCGACCGCTGCCGCCAGGGGAGTCTGGTACTGCGGAAGCCCCCAGAGGCGCAACCGCTGGTCAACGATCTTGATCTCAATCTTGGGGTTCATGGCGGGGGCTGTTCCAGACTTTGCGCAGGGGGTCTCAGTGCAGAGTGCGCGGGCCCACGCCATCGCCCTCGGACTCCAGCGGTGAGGGCATCGCTGCCGTGCCCACGCTGCCGGCCTGCAGTTCGTCAGGCGAGGCGGCGCGCACATCCCGCACCTGAAGGCTCAGCTTGAGCGCCAACCCGGCCAGCGGGTGGTTGCCGTCGAGCACCACATGGTCAGGATAGACCTCGGTGACCGTGTAGGTGGCCTGCCCGGGCATCCCCGGCGTGGCGGCTCCGGCAGGCAGCCCCTCGAACTGCATGCCTGGCCCCACATCGTCGGGAAACAGACGGCGGTCCTCAAAGCACACGAGTCCGCTGTCGTAGGCGCCGAATGCGTCTTCGGGCTCCAGGAGCACCATCGCCTCGAAGCCCGCAGTCTGCCCGAGCAGAGCATGCTCGACCTTGGGAAGAAGGTCCTGCCCGCCCACCAGAAACTCCAGCGGATCGGTCAATTCGTCGATCATCTTTCCCTGGGCGTCAGTCAGGGTCCAGGTCAGGGTGACGACGCAGGGCGGAGTGATTTCCATGCCGGAATGATGGCACAGTGTGGGCCTGCAACGACGCCCCGGAGCACTGTGTCATCCCACTCCACCCCCGCATCCTCCCTGCGGCTGCCGCGGCAGTTGCTCGGTGGACTGTCTGCGCAGGAGTTCATGAAGCGCCACTGGCAGCGCGAGCCCCTGTTGGTCAGGCAAGCCTGGCCAGGGATTGAGCCGCCCGCAAGTCGCCGTGAACTCATGGCATTGTGTGCCCAGGACGATGTGGAGTCCCGCTGCGTCGAGCGGCTGGCAGACAGGTGGCGGTTGCGCCATGGGCCATTCAGGCGCTCCAGCCTTCCCCCGCTGTCTCGCCCGGGCTGGACACTGTTGGTCCAGGGCCTCGACCTTCACCTCGATGCGGCGCACCGGATCCTGCGCGCCTTCGACTTCATCGCTCAGGCCCGGCTCGATGATCTGATGCTTTCGTACGCCAGCGACGGCGGCGGAGTCGGGCCCCACGTGGACTCCTATGATGTGTTCCTGCTTCAGGTTCACGGCTCCAGGCGGTGGCGCGTCGCCCCGCCCGGCCGAGATGAATTCATCCCTGGCCTGCCCTTGCGGGTGCTGTCCCGATTCGAACCCCGGATGCAGTGGACCCTGGAGCCGGGTGACCTGCTCTACCTTCCGCCCGGATGGGGTCACGATGGCACGGCTGTGGGCGGCGATTGCATGACCGCATCCGTGGGCTTTCGTGCCCCCACGGCCGCCGAGTTGGCCGGCGCTGTCCTGCAGGGGCTGGTCGAGGAGATATCGCAAGCCGCAGAGGATTCACCCTCGGGCCCCTGGGCCCGAAGGCTCCGTGATCCTGGAGTTTCGCCCACGCGCCAAGGCGGCAGGATTCCCGTGGGGCTTGAGCGATTCGCCGGGCAGGTGCGGCAGCGCATCTGCAAGGACTCGGTGTTGTGGGCCCGCGCCCTGGGCATTTGGCTGACCGAGCCCAATCCTCTGGTCTGGTTCGGTCCGGGCTCCGGCACATGGGAGCCAGGCCAAGGCATTCAGGCCGATCGGCGCACCCGCATGGGCTATGACGACCGTCATGTGTTCGTCAACGGCGAGGCTTTTCGGGTGACCGCAGCGGATGCTCGATTGTTGGGTGAGCTGTGTGACCATCGGGAACTGCGGGCCGCTTCATGCCGACACCTCAGCCCGAGTGCGCGGGACATCCTGGCCCAGTGGGTGAGACAGGGTTGGATGCATCCCCATACGGGCAGACCCTGATATCGGTTACACTAGCGGCCGGAGCAGTTTCCGATAGTTGGTCGAATGTTTTGCCCTCGGGCTCAACAGGATGGCGATTTCACCGTCCGGACGATGTGTAGGAGCTGTCCTTGATTCGAAGAGCCGCAAGCTCTTCACTTCACCATCTGACTCATCGTTTCGAGGACTCTCATGAAGCATTCCCTTTTGCTGGCATCTCTGTTTGCTGTCTCCGTTCTGGCCGCTTGCGGCAAGAAGGAGCCCGCTCCCGCCCCCGCACCTGCTGCTGCGCCGGCCCCGGCTGCCGCTCCGGCTGCTGATGCGTCGGCTGCTTCGGCTCCTGCCGCAGCTTCTGCCCCGGCCGCCAAGTAAGAACTGGCCCGAGCGCAGAGCGCAAAAAAGCCGCCCACCGGGCGGCTTTTTCTTTGGGCGTCCCCAAGGCGGAACGCCCCACGGGATTCATCCAGCGCTACATCAATTCCTTGAGCAGGGCATTGCGGATGTCTCGAACCGTCGTCGAGTCCTCTTTCTGTCCGTTGGAATCCAGGATGGTCAGAGCCGACTTTCCGGCTGCTTCCTCCTTGACCACGATCCGGTAGCGGGCCAGCCGGGACTTGCTGTCCTCACTGCGGAAGATGTTGAGCATCCTGTTGAACATTCCGGACTTGGCGCCGCCCTCGCGATCGACGTAGCGCACGAAGTAGATCCCCCCGGCGCGGTCCCGATCCTCCACGGTGAAGCCGCCGCGGTCCAGGGCAGCCCCGACAACGCGCCAGGATCGATCGAATCCCTCGTCAAGCTGGATGCGACCATCGGCCAGGGCTCGGGCCCGGGGCTGCATCGGCGCGCCTGCTGCCCGTGGCGCAGCGCCTTGGGACTGTTCCGCGCGTGCCTGCGCAACCGACGACTCGGGAGCCCCCAGGCGCGCCATGAGCCGATAGGTCATTTCCGCTTCCAGGCCGATGTCCGTCGGCCGCGGCTGCCAGGTGATCACGTCACGATTGCCCTGCGTGGGGCCCTCCAGCAGTCCCCGATGGCTGACCACGATCTCGGTGACGGGACCGTTGCGTTCGATGCGGGTGCGGAAGCGATCCCTTTCACCGGATGAGAACAGGTTGTCGGCCATGCGCCCGATGAGGTTGCGCACAAAGTCCTTCGGCAACTTGCCCCGGTCTTCGGCCCACCCGGTCTCGATGACCCCGGCTTCGGGCCGATCAACCTCGATCGTGAAGCCGGCTTCCTTCCAAAAGGCCAGGGCACGCTGGTAGGCGACCTCGGGGGCCAGCGCGGTCACGAGACGGCGGTTGTCGCCCTCGCGGATCAGCTTGACAGAGCCCACCTCCTGCGGAGTGACCGGCACGGCATTGGGCATGCCGGCGGCACCTTGCGGCGCTTGGCCAAAGGTGCTCGCGCTGACCGGTTGGCCCGCCTGGACCTGGAATCGGCCTTCCCGGGACAGTTGGGTGAGGTCCGGGGGGACTTCAAGCGGCTGAGTCTTTGCCGCGCGCGAGCGGTAGTCGATCTGCGAGCCCCCTTCGTTGGAGGGGAACAGGCTCCCGATGGACGAGCAGCCGCCCAGGATCAAGGAGGCGGCCACCAGGGACAGCCGCAGGGAATGGTGTCTATCGGTCATGGCTTGAGGTAGGAAAGAGGGTGCATGCAATCGGGTCGAGGCAAGTCCCGTCAGAGGAGGCCGCACTCCTGGAGCGCGCCCAGGAGGATCGGCTCGCTGCCCGGGCTCAGCGGCACCATGGGCAGTCGCAGCGTGCCGCCGCATCGTCCCATGCGCTGAAGGGCCCATTTGACTGGAATCGGATTGGCCTCGATGAACAGGTGGCGGTGCAGCGGCAGCAGGCTCATGTGGATCTCCGTGGCGCGGCGGGCGTCGCCAGACAGCGCGGCCTGGCAAAGCTGCTGCATCGCCCGCGGGGCGACATTGGCCGTGACGCTGATGTTGCCGTGGCCGCCCATGAGCATCAGGGCCACCGCGGTAGGGTCATCGCCTGAATAGATGCGGAAGTGCCCAGGCGCCTGACGGATGAGCCAGGCTGCGCGTTCGATGTTCCCAGTCGCGTCCTTGACGCCGATCACGCCGGGCAGTTGGGCCAGCCGCAGAGTCGTCTCGACGCTCATGTCGGCCACCGTGCGGCCGGGGACGTTGTAGAGCACCATCGGGATGTCGACCGCTTCGGCAATCGCTTTGAAGTGCCGGAAGATCCCCTCCTGCGTCGGCTTGTTGTAGTAGGGCACCACCTGCAGAGTGCAGTCGGCTCCGACCGACCGGGCGAAGCGAGAGAGTTCGATGGCTTCGTGCGTGGAATTGGCCCCGGCTCCTGCCATCACCGGCACCCGTCCGGCCGCCTGCTCCACCGCGACGCGGATGATTTCACAGTGTTCCTGCACCGTCACCGTGGGCGATTCGCCGGTGGTTCCCACCACACCGATGCAGCTCGTGCCTTCGGCAATGTGCCAGTCGATGAGCCTGCGCAGGCTGTCGTAGTCGACAGACTCATCTTCATGCATCGGGGTGACCAGGGCCACGATGCTGCCGGTGATCGGGTTCATGGGATTGGGGGTTGAAGTCGCGGTGTCGGAGGCTGAGGCTCAATGCCCACTGTGGCCATGGATGGACGCAAAGCTCATCCCGAGTGTAACGGGGCAAGCGCCAGGGCCGGCGCAGCGCCTTCATGACGCACGGCTGCAATGCGCTGAACTCGACGAGTGGGCTGCGTCAGCAGGCCGTCCTCGTAGGCCAAAACGTGCAGCTGCCCTGCATTGGCCACATCCAGCAACTCCCCGGGGCGGAGCAGGAAATCCGGATTTCGCGGCCTGCCGAGCAGTTCTTGCCCCAGCGCAAAGGTTTCCACCAGCAACAGGCCCGAGGGGGCCAGGCTGTCCAGCAGCTTGGGCCACAGGGGCCGCCAGAGGTAGTTGGTGACGACCACGGCGTCAAATTGCCGGCCTGGAAGCGGCCAGGGCTGGCCTTCGATGTCGGCGCAGACCACGCTGGCCAGCGCATCCAGGCCATCCAGGGCCTCAGCGTCACGGTCCAGGGCCGTGACCATCGCACCGCACTGTGAGAACCAGCGGGTGTGGCGACCCGCGCCGCACGCCACATCAAGCACACGGGAACCGCGCCCGATCAGGTGGCTGTGCCGCCGTACCCAGTCTGAAGGTGCTTCCCGGCCGTGCATGCTCAAAAGCAGCTGCGGATGAATGACGCGACTTCCAATGTCAGGTGCGGATTGAGCCAAGCCATGAACACCGAGGCACAGGCGCCGCCGGCTGCAATCCATGAAAGCGTGCGCAAGATCATGGGGTGAGCGCCGAGGGCCTCAGGATCGGCGCCTCGCGCACCGGCAGATTGGCCAGCGCCGCGAAAACGCCCAGGGCGATCGCGATCATCCACACGATGTCATAGCTGCCCGTGGCATCGTAGAGAAGCCCACCCATCCAGACGCCGAGGAATGAGCCCACCTGGTGGCTGAGGAACACAAAGCCGCCAAGCATTGAGAGGTACTGCACGCCGAAGATTTGGGCGATGACGGCGTTGGTCGGCGGCACGGTAGACAGCCACAGCAGGCCCATGACCGAGGAGAACAGATAGACGCTCCAAGGCGTCAGGGGCGCCCACAGGAACAGGATGATGGCCACGGAGCGCAGCGCATAGATGCCCGAGAGGATCCTCGTGCGAGGGATGCGCTGCCCGAGCACGCCTGCCCCATAGGTGCCCAAGACGTTGAACAGCCCGATCAGGGCCAGTGCCATGGTGGCGACCTCAGGACCCAGGCCCTGATCCTTGAGGTAGCTCGGCATGTGCACGCCGATGAACACCACCTGGAACCCACAAACGAAATAGCCCGCCATCAGCCAGTTGAAGCTCGGGTAGCCGAAGGCCTCACGCACTGCCGAGCCGATGCTCTGCTGCCCGGGCTTTGTCGCCAGAAGGGACGAATGCTCCCGCAGGCCCAGAGAAAGCGGAATGATCGCCAGGGCTGCGGCGGCCAGGGCGAACAGGGCCATCTGCCATCCCAGCGAGCCGATCAGCCCGCTTTCCACGGGAACCATCATGAACTGCCCGAAAGACCCGGCCGCTGCAGCCACACCCATGGCCCAACTGCGCCGCTGCGGCGCCACATTGCGCCCGATCACCCCATAGACCACGGCATAGGTGGTGCCCGCCTGCGCCATGCCGATGAGCAGCCCGGCACTGCCCGTGAAGGCCAGCCCACTGGTGGACAACCCCATGAGCACGAGCCCGACGCTGTAGAGGACGGCGCCCACGACCAGCACGCGGAAGGCGCCGAAGCGGTCCGCCACCATTCCAGCCAGAGGACCGGCCAGGCCCCAGGCCAGGTTCTGCACGGCCAGGGCAAAGGCGAACGTCTCGCGCGTCCACTCCCGCTCGACCGTGATCGGCTGCAGCCAGAGACCGAAGCCGTGGCGGATTCCCATGGAGAGCGTGACGATCAGGGCGCTGCAGATGAGCACCTGTCGCAGACTCAGCGCGTGGTGGGGCGCGCCAGGCGGAGGCGAGGGTGGGGATTGGGGTTCCATCAGGCCTATTGTGGCCGCTGGCCCGGCCATTGGCGAATTTCCGGCCGGGATCGGAGCCCGGGCGAATGGCGTGCAGGGGGGCTGGCGATGGTCTGCCTAGAATCCCGCGCCATGTCACCATCGAACCGCAAGAAGTCCACGACCGCCCGAACCGCGTCCGCCGGCGCCTACAGCGAGGCCTCGATCAAGGTGCTCAAGGGCCTGGAGCCCGTCAAGCAGCGCCCGGGCATGTACACGCGCACCGACAACCCTTTGCACATCGTGCAGGAGGTGATCGACAACGCAGCCGATGAGGCCTTGGCAGGACATGGCCGGCGCATTGCCGTGACCCTGCACTCCGACGGTTCGGTCGGGGTGGATGACGATGGGCGGGGCATCCCGTTTGGCATCCACCCTGAGGAGGGCGTGGCTGTGGTGGAGATCGTCTTCACCCGCCTGCATGCCGGGGGCAAGTTCGACAAGGGCTCGGGCGGGGCCTACAGCTTCTCCGGCGGGCTTCACGGCGTGGGCGTGAGCGTGACCAATGCGCTGGCTCGGCGGCTGCAGGTGCAGGTCTGGCGGGACGGGCAGGCGGCAGCGCTCGCCTTTTCGGGGGGCGATGTGATTGAGCCCTTGAAGGTGCGCTCCGACACCGCAGGGGAGCGCCGCAGCGGCACCTCTGTGCGGGTGTGGCCTGACCCGAAATACTTCGAGTCGCCGGAGCTGCCAAGGGCCGAGCTGGTTCATCTCCTGCGCAGCAAGGCAGTCTTGATGCCCGGCGTGACGGTCACCCTGACCCAGGAGAAGAGCGGTGAGACCCAGAGCTGGCTCTACCAGGGCGGCTTGCGCGACTACCTGCTGCAGAGCCTGCCGGCCGACCCGGTCATTCCATTGTTCGAGGGCCAGCGCCATGCGGAGGCCGCAGAAACGGAAAACTTCGCCGAAGGTGAGGGCGCGGTCTGGTGTGTCGCCTTCACCGAGGAAGGCG
>CAYYYC010000062.1:0-10279 GCA_964475695.1 uncultured Rubrivivax sp. | reverse complement strand
AACCAGGCCAACATGAGCGCGCAGGGGATTCCGCAGATCGCGGTCGTCATGGGTTCCTGCACCGCAGGCGGGGCCTATGTGCCCGCCATGAGCGACGAGACCGTCATCGTCAGGAACCAGGGCACCATCTTCCTGGCCGGGCCACCGCTGGTGAAGGCGGCCACTGGCGAGGTGGTCAGCGCCGAGGACTTGGGCGGCGGCGATGTCCACACCAGGCTGTCCGGGGTGGCTGACCATCTGGCCGACGACGATCTGCATGCGCTGGCCATCGCACGTCAAATCGTGGCCCACCTGAACTGGCGCAAGCCCGAGCCGCTGCGCCTCCTGCCCCCGCGGGATCCCGCTTACCCGACCGACGAGCTCCACGGCATCATTCCCATGGACCCTCGCAAGCCCTACGATGTGCGCGAGATCATCGCCCGCGTTGTTGACGCCTCCGTGTTCGAGGAGTTCAAGGCGCGCTTTGGCACCACCTTGGTCTGCGGATTCGCCCACATTGAGGGCATGCCCGTGGGAATCGTGGCCAACAACGGGGTGCTCTTTTCCGAGAGCGCGGCCAAAGGGGCGCATTTCATCGAGCTCTGCTGCCAGCGCCGTGTTCCGCTGGTGTTTCTGCAGAACATCACCGGCTTCATGGTTGGCCAGAAGTATGAGAGCGAGGGCATCGCCCGCCACGGTGCCAAGATGGTCACGGCTGTGGCAACCGCCACGGTCCCCAAGTTCACCGTCATCATTGGCGGCAGCTATGGGGCCGGCAACTATGGCATGTGTGGGCGGGCCTACGGGCCTCGTCAGTTGTGGATGTGGCCCAATGCCCGCATCTGCGTCATGGGCGGCGAGCAGGCGGCCGGCGTGTTGGCCACAGTGCGCCGCGAAGCCCTGGCTGCCAAGGGCCAGGAGCTCAGCGCGCCGGAGGAGGCCGCCATCAAGCAACCCATCCTCGACCAGTTTGGTCGGCAGTCGCACCCCTATTACTCCAGCGCCCGTCTTTGGGATGACGGCGTGATCGATCCGGTGGATACGCGGCGAGTGCTGGCCTTGGGGATCAGCGCCGCGCTCAATCAGCCGATTCCCGAGCGGCCCCAGTTCGGCCTGTTCAGGATGTGAGGGTCTCGCGCCGCCCGCTCGGCCCTCCACAGCACAGCCTGCCCATGCCCACCCTCGAAATCCTGCGTCCGACCCGCCACACTGCGCAGGTCTGGCTGAGCCGCCCCGAGGTTCGCAATGCCTTCAACGACGCCATGATCGCGGAGTTGAAGCAGGCCTTTGAGGAACTTGGCGTGCAACCGGGGCTGCGATGCATCACTCTGGGCGCACGCGGGCGGGCCTTCTGCGCCGGAGCCGACCTGAACTGGATGCAGGCCATGGCGGGTTACGACTGGGAGGCAAACCGGGCCGATGCGAAGGCCTTGGCCGACATGCTGCACACCCTCGACGCCTGCCCGGTGCCCATCGTGGGCCGCCTTCAGGGCGACTGCTACGCCGGCGGCGTGGGTCTGGCGGCCGTCTGCGATGTGCTTGTGGCCGCGCAGGGCGTGCAGTTCTGCCTCAGCGAAGCCCGCCTGGGCCTGCTGCCGGCCACCATCGGCCCCTACGTGATTCGGGCCCTGGGCGAGCAGGCCTGCCGGCGCTACTTCATCACGGCCGAGCGCTTCTCTGCCGGCGAGGCCCACCGTCTGGGACTCGTGCATGAGTGCGTGCCCGCCGAGGCCCTGGACACGGCCGTGCAGGCGGTCGTTGACGCCTTGGTGAACAATGGCCCTGAAGCAGTCAGAGCCTGCAAGCGCCTGGTTCGGGATGTCGCCGGGCGCCAGGTCAGCGAAGAGTTGCGCGCAGACACGGCGCAGCGGATCGCCGACATCCGTGTCAGCCCCGAGGGCTGCGCCGGCATACGAAGCTTTCTTGAGAAGACCCCACCACCCTGGCTGGACTGATTCCGGCAAGCGACACCGAGACAACGAATCCGCCGGCTCTCATCCATCCGGCTGCAACAGCACCATGCACACACCGACTGCCACCGAGACCCAGAGCTCAGCCGCCAGCGCCAGGGCCCCAGCCGCAGGTTCTTCATCGCGCTGGACCGTGGACAGGGCAGCCGCCCTGTTCGACCTTCCCTTCAACGACCTGCTGTTCCGTGCCCAAACGGTGCACCGGGAGCATTTCGATGCCAATGCCGTGCAGCTCTCGACATTGCTCTCGATCAAGACCGGGGGCTGCGAGGAGGATTGCAAGTACTGCCCGCAATCGGCCCACTTCGACACGGGCGTTCAAGCCGAGAAACTGCTGCCGCTTGAGGAAGTGCTGCAGGCGGCACGAGCGGCCAAGGAAAGCGGCGCGACCCGCTTCTGCATGGGTGCGGCGTGGCGCTCGCCCAAGGACAGGCATCTGGAGCGGATCGGTGAAATGATCCACGGCGTCAAGGCGCTGGGCCTGGAGACCTGCCTGACGGCGGGCATGCTGGCCGACGGGCAGGCGGAGCGGCTGCGCGATGCGGGGCTGGACTACTACAACCACAACCTCGATACCGCCCCCGAGTTCTACGGACAGATCATCACCACCCGCACCTACCAGGACCGTCTGGACACCCTGGACCGGGTGCGGGAGGCGGGAATGAAGGTCTGCTGCGGCGGGATTGTGGGCATGGGCGAGTCGCGCGCCCAGCGCGCCGGCCTGATCGTGCAGCTGGCCAACCTGGATCCGCAGCCCGAGTCCGTGCCGATCAACAACCTGGTGCATGTCGAAGGCACGCCCCTGGCGGGCGCCCCGGCCCTTGATCCCCTCGAGTTCGTGCGCACGATCGCCGTGGCTCGAATCGCGATGCCGCGGTCCATGGTGCGCTTGTCCGCCGGCCGCGAAGCGATGCCCGAAATCCTGCAGGCTCTGTGCTTCATGGCCGGTGCCAACTCGATCTTCTATGGCGAGCGGCTGCTGACCACCGGCAACCCGCAGGCCGAGCGCGACCGTGCGCTCCTGCAGCGCCTGGGCATGCGCTGCGAGGCTGAGCAGGGCCTGGGCCGGTGATTTTTCGGCTGCAGCCCTCCACTTGCCGCAGGAGAACCAGGTGTTCGACAAGATCCTGATTGCCAATCGTGGGGAGATTGCCTGCCGCGTGGCCAGCACCGCCCGCCGTTTGGGCATCCGCACCGTGGCCGTGTACTCCAGCGCCGATGCGGCCGCCCGCCATGTTCGCCTGTGCGACGAGTCGGTGCCCCTGGGCGGCGATGCGCCCTCGCAGAGCTACCTGCAGTGGCAGCGGATTCTCGAGGCTGCCCGGGATGTGGGTGCGCAGGCCATTCATCCGGGTTACGGTTTCCTTTCTGAAAACGCGGAATTTGCCCAGGCCTGCGAACGCGCCGGGCTGGTCTTCATCGGGCCGCCCGCCGCGGCCATCGCAGCCATGGGGAGCAAGTCTGCGGCCAAGTCGCTGATGGAAAAGGCTGGCGTTCCGTTGGTGCCGGGCTATCACGGCCCCAACAACGACCCGGCTTATCTTCAGGGGCAGGCCGACGCGATGGGCTACCCGGTGCTGATCAAGGCCAGTGCCGGTGGCGGCGGCAAAGGCATGCGGCGGGTCGATCGTGGTGAAGACTTCGCTGCCGCGCTGGCGGCCTGTCAGCGCGAGGCCCGGGCCAGTTTCGGCGACGACCATGTGCTCGTGGAGCGTTATGTCACCCGCCCGCGCCACATCGAGATTCAGGTGGTTGCCGACGCCCACGGCCAGGCCATCCATCTCTTTGAACGCGACTGCTCTGTGCAGCGGCGTCACCAGAAGGTGTTGGAAGAAGCCCCGGCGCCGGGGCTGTCCGAGGCCCGGCGGGCCGAGATGGGCGCAGCAGCCGTGGCGGCGGCCAAAGCCGTGGGTTATGTCGGTGCCGGGACGGTCGAATTCATCGCCGAGCCGCTCAACCCTGAGGATCCTGCGAGCGATTTGCGCTTTTACTTCATGGAGATGAACACCCGGTTGCAGGTGGAGCATCCGGTCACTGAGGCCATCACCGGGCTGGACCTGGTGGAGTGGCAGCTGCGGGTGGCTGCAGGCGATTCCCTGCCGCTCAGACAGGATCAGCTGCGGCGTACCGGCCATGCCATCGAGGCGCGCATCTGCGCAGAAAGCCCGGAGGCCGGATTTCTTCCGGCCACCGGCACACTGCATGTGCTGGACTGGCCCGAACATGTGGCTTTCCGCAGGCACGAGCGGCTGCCCCGGGTGGATTGCGGCGTCCTGCCGGGCGACGAGATTGGCCCGCATTACGACTCGATGATCGCCAAGCTCATCGTCTGGGGAGAAGACCGCGCACAGGCCCTGGGCCGACTCGATGCCGCCCTCCGGGAAACCCGCATCGTCGGGCTGCACAACAACGTGGCTCTGCTGCAGCGGCTGGTGCGGAGTCGCTCGTTCGCCAACGCCGACCTCGACACCGCTCTCATCGAGCGCGAGCGGGAGCACCTGTTTGCGCCATCGGCGCTGAGCCTGCCGTTGGCCGTGGGAGGCATTGCCCTGGCGCTGCTGCAGCTTGAGCAAGGCAACGGAGGGGCTAGCGCGGGAGCAAGCGACCCCTGGACGCGGCGCGATGGCTGGCGGCTGGCTGGTGTCGCTCTGCGCGTGCTCAATTTCACTGAGGGCGGACAGCCGGTGGAGGCGCTTGTGCGCCAGTCGCCGCGGGGGCTGAGCCTGCAGGTCGGCGCTGAGGAGTGGCCGCTTGAGGGCCATCCATTGGGCGTGGGCGGGGCGTCCGACTCGGGCCTGCTGCGCGGACATTTCGATCTGCGCCTCGGTCCCTGGCGCCAGAGGCTGACGGTCGCCATGGCCGGCGCCGAATGCGCGGTGTTTGCGGCTTCGGGTTCGCGTGTGCTTCAGCGCGTGGACCCCCTGGCCCGTGTGGCCTCAGACGAATCCCATGGCGCAGGCCTTGTGGCGCCCATGCCCGGCAAGGTGACAGCCTTTCTCGTGGAGCCGGGTCAGTCGGTTCAGGCGGGGCAGGCGGTGGTGGTGATGGAGGCCATGAAGATGGAGCACACGCTGGTGGCCCCGCGGCAGGGCGTGATCGAGGAGTTGCTCTACGCCCCGGGCGACCAGGTTGCAGAGGGAGCCGAGCTGGCCCGACTGGCTCGTCCCTGAACGACAATCTCCGGACCTTGAGGAGGTGGTTTCATGACTTCCCTGCCCAGCCGAGTCACTCTGGTGGATGTCGGGCCGCGAGATGGCTTGCAGAATGAGAGTCAACCGGTGCCTGCGGCCGCCAAGATCGAACTGGTGCATGGGCTGCAGGACGCGGGCATTTGCGAAATCGAGGTCACCAGCTTCGTCAGTCCCAAATGGATTCCCCAAATGGCCGACAACACCGAGGTCATGGCCGGCATCCGGCGCAAGGCCGGGGTCCGCTATGCGGTGCTTGTGCCCAACCTCCAGGGCCTGCAGGCTGCGCTGCCCACCCTGCCCGATGAGATCGTGGTCTTTGCTGCTGCCACCGAGGCCTTCAGCCAGCGCAACATCAATTGCAGCATCGAGCAGAGCATCGAGCGTTTCGCCCCCGTGGTCGCTGCGGCGCACGCCGCTGGCCTGAGGGTGCGGGGCGCCATATCCTGCGCGCTGGGCTGCCCGTACCAGGGCGAGGTCAGCCCCGACGAGCTTGACCGGGTGGCCCGCCTGCTGCGCGAAGTCGGTGTGGACCACTGCTATGTGGGCGACACGATCGGCGTGGGCACTCCGCGCCGGACCCAGGCGGCATTTGAGCGGGTGCTGCGTCATTTCCCAATCAATGAAGTCAGCGGCCACTTCCATGACACCTATGGCCAGGCTTTGGCCAACATCTACGCCAGTCTTGAACTGGGTGTGAGTCGCTTCGACGCCAGCGTTGGCGGGCTGGGGGGCTGTCCCTATGCCAGGGGGGCCACAGGGAATGTGGCCACGGAGGATGTGGTCTACATGCTGGACGGGCTCGGAATCGACACGGGCGTCGACATTCAGGCGCTGGTCGACGCGGCGGTGGGCATCTCGGCCGCGTTGGGCCGGCCGGTGACATCACGAACGGGCCGTGCCTTGCTGGCTCAACGCGAGAAGGCGCTCGCATGACCCGCTTTGAAAGCCCGCCGCCCCGGGTGCCCAGCCCGTGCAACAGCATCTGTCGCATGGACGAAGCCACCGGGTGGTGCCTGGGTTGCGCCCGCACCCTGTCGGAAATCGCTTCGTGGGCGGGATCCGATGACAACCACAGGCGCCAGGTCTGGGCCTTGTTGCCCGCACGCCGCTCACAGCTGGGGTCCCGTTTTCTGGGCTTGGAGTCGACGCATCATGCGGCGCCGGCCCCCTGATGGCACGGGCTGGGCGGGACTCATGGATCAGGACCCATGGATCAGGACCCGCAAATGACGCCCGTCACCTTCTGGTTTGATCCGGTCTCGCCCTACGCGCTCCTGGCCTTCGAGCAGTTGCCCCGGATGCTGCAGAACCACTCGGTGGTGGTGGACTACAAGCCCGTCCTCTTTGGCGCCTTGTTGAGCCATCACCAACACAAGGGACCCGCCGAGATCGAACCCAAGCGGCAGTGGACTTTTCGTCAGGTGGCCTGGCTGGCCCGCAACCTTGGTGTCCGGCTGGATCTGCCCGCCCAGCATCCCTTCAACCCACTGCCCCTCCTGCGCTTGCTGCTGGCGACCGCCGGGCCCTTGGGGCTGCCCAACCGCCGTCAGGTCGAGCAGGTCTTTCATCACGTCTGGCATGGTGGGCTCGACCCCGTGGATGGCACCCGCCTGAAGGCGTTGGAGTCGGCCCTGTTGCAGGCCGAGCCAGCCGGCGCAGGGGATCCGCCTTCAGTCGGCCTCCCGCCGGAGCCCAACGCCGATGGGGTCAAGGCGCGCCTGCGTGGTCTGACGCAGGAGGCCATCGACCGGGGAATCTTCGGTGTGCCCACCTGCGAATGTCAGGGGCGCCTTTTTTGGGGTCTGGATGCCTTGCCCATGCTGCAGGCCTGCTTGAGTGGCGATCCCTGGTTTGAGAAGGGGTGGGACAAGGCGGCTCAGCCAGTGCCGGGGATAAGCCGACGATAAATTGCATTAAAATGCATATTTTTCCTTTACAGGCTAAAAAAAGTGCATGAAAATGCACAAATGAAGGCGATTCCCATTGTTCCCCTGCCGTCACCGCGGCACCGTGCCCCTCGACAGTCCCCCAGGGGTCGTGTGGCTGATGCGGCGGCCAGGGCACGGGTGGCGATCCTGTGCAACGGGCTCGAGCCGCGCAAAGACCTGCTCATCGAGCACCTTCACCGGCTGCAGGATGCCGAGCAGGGCCTGCGCCCTGGCCACCTGGCGGCGCTGGCCGAGCGCCTGCGCCTGAGCCAGGCCGAGGTCTTCGAAGTGGCCAGCTTCTATCACCACTTTCGACTGCTGCAGGACGAACAGGCGGCGCCGAGCGTGACGGTCAGGGTGTGCGGCAGCCTGCCCTGTCGGCTCGCGGGAGGCCAGGCCCTGCGGGCCGAGTTGGAGGAGGCGCTGGGCCCAACGGCTGTGGCCGTGGTGGAGGCGCCCTGCCTGGGTCGCTGTCACCAGGCGCCCGCAGTGTGCGTGGGCCAGAACGAGATGGGGCATGCCACCCCGGCGCTCGTGCACCGGGCGTTGGAGCAAGGCGCCGTCGCCCCTGTGGACTTGCCTGAGGCGCAGCCCTACGCGGCCTACCGCCTCCAGGGAGGCTACGGCGTGGTGCGCGCGCTGCACGAGGGCCTGCGCTCTGCGCAGTCGGTGCTCGATGAGCTGCGGAGCTCCGGGCTGCGGGGCTTGGGCGGCGCCGGATTTCCCACCGAGCGCAAGTGGCAGATCGTGCGGTCCCAGCCCGGGCCGCGTCACCTCGTGGCCAATCTCGACGAGGGCGAGGTGGGCACCTTCAAGGATGGCCATCTGCTGTCCACGGACCCCCATCGCCTGCTCGAGGGAATCCTGGTGGCCTCCCAGGTGGTCGGGGTCGAGCATGTTTGGATCTACCTGCGCGATGAGTACCACGGCGCGCGCAGGATGCTTGAGCGGGAGATCGCCGCCCTGCTGGCCGATCCGCCGATTCCGGCGCATGCCCTGCCGGGAATCGAGCTGCGCCGAGGCGCAGGCGCCTATGTCTGCGGCGAGGAGTCGGCGCTGATCGAATCGCTGGAGGGCAAGCGCGGCATTCCGCGCCTTCGTCCGCCCTATGTGGCCCAGCGTGGCGTGTTCGGCCAGCCCACCCTGGTCCACAACCATGAGACCCTGAGCTGGGTGCGCGACATCGTTGAGCGCGGCGGCGCGTGGTTTGCGTCGCATGGCCGGCGCGGGCGGTCTGGCCTGCGGCGGTTTTCCGTGTCGGGGCGCGTGCGCAACCCCGGCGTCCATCTGGCGCCTGCCGGCATCAGCGCCCGTGAGCTCATCGATGAGTTCGCCGGCGGCATGCTGCCCGGCCATGAGCTCTATGCGTACTTGCCCGGCGGAGCCAGTGGCGGCATCCTCCCGGCCGCCTTGGCCCACTTGCCGCTGGATTTCGACGCCGGCGTGCCCCTGAGCCAGGACAGCCTGGCCGCGCACGGCTGCTTCGTGGGCTCGATGGCCCTGGTGGTTCTCAGCCAACAGGACCGTGCCCGTGATGCCGCGCTCAACCTGATGCGGTTCTTCGAACACGAGAGTTGCGGGCAGTGCACCCCGTGCCGGGAGGGCACGACTCAGGCGGTGGGGCTGATGGAACAGCCGCGCTGGGATCGCCAGCTGATGGAGGACCTCTCGGCCGTCATGCGTGATGCCTCGATCTGCGGCCTCGGACAGGCTGCGCCAAACCCGATGGACAGCGTCCTGCGCCATTTCGCGCACGAGATTCAAGCCGACCTGCCATGAGCCCCGGAACCGTCGGCGCCCCTGCGTCTGCCACAGCGGAGTCGGCAGCAGAGCCCATCGCGCTCAAACTCGACGGGCGCGTGGTTCAGGCCCGCGCGGGGCAGAGCCTGTGGTCTGTGGCCCAGGAGCATGGCGTTGCGATTGCGCACCTGTGCCATGCGCCACAACACGGCCCGACGGGCCTGCCAGCCGACGGGAATTGCCGCGTCTGCGTCGTTGAGGTTGAGGGTGAGCGGACTTTGAGCGCCTCATGCTGTCGTGCGGCCGAGCCGGGCATGGTGGTGCGCACGGCCACGCCCCGGGTGCAGCGTGCCCAGGGTCTGGTCCTGGAGCTGCTGCGTGCAGCCGTGCCTGCCGTGGCCGGCCAGGCCCCTCTGCGCCATGACAGTGAGCTTGAGCACTGGTGCCACCAGCTTGGCGTGTCCGGTTCGCGCTTCACGGCCCGCCCGCCTGTGCCGGCCGATCACTCACACCCGGCCATGGAGGTGAGCCTTTCTGCCTGCATCCAGTGCACCCGCTGCCTGCGGGCATGCCGCGAGGTGCAGGGCAATGATGTGATCGGCTTGGCGTTTCGCGGCGCCCAGGCGCAGATCGTCTTCGATCAGCGTGATCCCATGGGGGAATCCTCCTGTGTGGCTTGCGGCGAGTGCGTGCAGGCGTGCCCCACCGGCGCCCTGGCCCCAGCGCACGGCAACGCCGCCCGGCCCGCCGCACGCCAGGTCGATTCGGTCTGTCCCTACTGTGGGGTGGGCTGCCAGCTCTCGTATCACATGGGCGTGGCCGATCCGTCCGAGACCAAGGCGCCGGGCGAAGCGTCTGGGGCGGCGGCCGAACGCATCCTGCGCGTGGAGGGGCGCCCCGGCCCTGCCAACGCATCGCGCCTGTGCGTCAAGGGACGATTCGGATTCGACTATGTCGCCCACCCCGATCGCCTGAGCGTTCCCCTGATCCGTCGTCCCGAGGCTCCCAAGGACCCGACCCGGCTCAAGCCCGGGCACTGGTCCGAACTCTTCAGGCCTGCCACTTGGGATGAGGCCCTGGACGCGGCAGCCGGCGGCCTGCGTGCCTTGCGCCAGCGCCATGGGCCGCAGGCTCTGGCCGGATTCGGCTCGGCCAAGGGCACCAATGAGGAGGCGTATCTCTTCCAGAAGTTGGTGCGCAGCGGATTTGGCACCCACAACGTGGACCACTGCACCCGGCTTTGCCATGCGTCGAGCGTCGCGGCCCTGCTCGAGGGAATAGGCTCCGGCGCTGTGAGCAATCCGGTGCGCGATGTGGCTCAGGCCGATGTGGTGCTGCTCATCGGCGCCAACCCCACGGTCAATCACCCAGTGGCCGCGAGCTTCATCAAGAATGCGGTGGCGCGCGGAACACGGCTCATGCTGGCCGACCTGCGCCGCTCCGAGCTGCACCGCCACGCCTGGCGCACTCT
>CAYYYC010000061.1:0-10340 GCA_964475695.1 uncultured Rubrivivax sp. | reverse complement strand
GTCGGAATCAAAATCCGATGCCTTAACCAACTTGGCGACTCCCCTACACCGGATGGGACTCGCGCCCCACCTCAAAACCGACGGGAGCCTGAGCCCCCGAAAAATCAGCCCGCCCAGTCCGCCAAAGGGTGCTCGGGCAGGCTCCGACACCAGCGCCCTACCCATCCGTCCGGCAAGCCCTCGGGGTCCCCCGGGCGCTCAGCGGCCGCCATGAGGCGGGCATTGGCATCGGTTTCTCTCGCAAACACCGCACTGCCCGAACCGGTCATCAGGCTGTTGCCCCAGCGGGACTCAAGCCATTCGAGGGCATGGCCCACCGGCGCAGCGTGACGCACTGCCACGCCCTGCAGGTCGTTGCCGATTTCATAGCCGCCATGGGCGGGCTGCGAATCCAGCAGGCGGTCCAGGACGGACGGGTCCGCAAGAAAGCCTTCTAGTGTAGCAGGTTTGCTGTCGCGCTTGAGGCTCGGGTCGGCAAAGATGGTCCGGGTAAGCACTTCCACCGGTGGCTTGACCACCAGATAGCGACGCGGCCGCAGCGCAACGGGATGCAATTCCTCCCCGATGCCCTGAACGATGGCGTTTGCCCCCCCGATGAAGAAGGGGACATCGGCGCCCAGCCGCACGCCCAACTCCGCAAGCTGAGCACGTGTGCAGCCCAATTCCCAGAGGCGATTGAGCGCCAGCAGGACGGTGGCCGCATCGGAACTGCCGCCTCCCATGCCCGCACCCATCGGGATGCGCTTTTCGATGCTGATGTCCACGCCCCATCGACAGCCGCTGTGCTCCTGCAGGATCCGCGCCGCTCGAACGCAAAGATCCTGCTCGGGAAGCGCGACTCCCGAATCGCGCCTTCGCACCAGCCCGTCGGCTCGACGCTCCAGATGCAGGGTGTCCTGCCAGTCCAGCAGCACGAACAGAGACTGCAGCAGGTGGTAGCCATCCTGCCGTCGCCCAACCACGCGCAGAAAGACATTGAGCTTGGCCGGCGCGGGCAGGCCTGTGAGGGATGTCATGGCCGGATCGCCCCCGGGGATGCCACCGGGGACGCCGCGGAGGCGGTGTCCAGGCGAGCCACCACCACGATTTCGAGGTCGCCGGCAACGCCGGGGCGGGCGGGGCGGCGGGCGGTGATCACGCCTTGATCCCATGCGGAGAGGGAGATGCGCCACCCCATCTGCTCGAAACCATCAGGCAGCGGGAGATGGGGCTCCCGAGGCCAGGGACGAGCCTGAATCCACTGCATCAGCGCAGCCAGCGGCAAGGCTTGCCCGGTGATCGCGCCGGCCAGATCATCGAGGTGGGCGCCCGTGTGGCGCCCCTGGCTGCTGAGGGATTCGGCTCCCGCCGGCGACCATCGGACGGAGGCTAACGAAGTGCCCAGGGGGGTCCGCAGCGAGAGTTGCCCCTGGTCAGGATCGCCCTCGATCTCAAACAGCATGGAGCCCCCGTCACGGCGCCCCGTTGCCGGCTCATGAACCCGGATGCTCAGACGCCCGCTGACGGGCACCGTGGTCGGCGTGGACGGCTTGGCCAGGCTCATCTCCAACGATGCGCCGCCCTGCGGATTCGTGGCGCAAGCGGCCAGGGTGAGGCACGCGGCCAGCGCGGCGAGAGCCCTTCCGCGGCAGGACTGCGCCCACGCGGGCATGTTCACAGATCAATCTTCAGGCGAGCCAGTGTCTCCTGAAGCACTTTGTTGCGGCCATCGCGCTGGCGGGATTCGCGCCAGATTTGGCGCGCCTCGTCCTTGAGGCCCTGGGCCCAGAGCACCTCACCCAGGTGGGCGCCGATCTCAGCGTCGGGCCGCGCGGCATAGGCCTGCCGCAGCAGTTGCGCCGCCGCGTCGAGCTTGCCCTGCCGAAACGCGACCCAGGCCAAGCTGTCGGTGATGAAGGGATCGCCCGGCGAGAGCTCCAGAGCCCGCTCGATCAGCTTGCCGGCCTCATCGAGCCGGATGCCGCGCTCGGCCAGCGAATAGCCCAGCGCGTTGTGGGCGTGGTGGTGGTCCGGCCTGATTTCGATGATGCGCCGCAGCAGGGCCTCCATCGGCTCGTGCTGCCCAAGCTTTTCGTGAACCAGCGCCAACTCATACATCAGCTCGGTGTCCTGCGCAAAACGCTCGAGGCCGCCGGACAGCAGGGCGAGCGACTGCGCCCAGCGCTCGGATGTGCGCAGCACTTGCGCCTGGGCCAGCAGCTTGCCCCGCACTTGCATGGCGTTGCCCTCGGGCAGGCCGCCCAAGGCCGAGAGCGCATCCTCGACCCGACCCTGCTGGGCCAGGATCATCGCGCGGCGCAACTCGATCTCCGTTCTCGCCGGCCCATTCCTGAGTGGCTCAAGCCAGGCATGGGCCGCAGGGAAGTTTCCCTGCTCGGCGGCCAATTGCGCCAGCATCAGCAGCGCCTGCGTGCGCAATTCCCGACTTTCGCCGTCCTTTTCGGTGGCCTCAGGTGTGTCTGCCTCGACCAGTGCTCTCCGGCGCTGGGCCGCCTCATCGAGCGCCAGAAAACGCCGCAGGGCCGCTTCCGCCTCCCCACGCTCGTGTGTCTCGAGAGCCGCGCTGCCAAGCTGCAGCCAAGCCAGGCTTGAGTCGGGGAGTTGCTGCACCACCTGGCGCAACTCCACCAGGGCAGGGCCCTGCTGCTGCCGTGAGGACAGCCATTGCGCATAACCGAGCCGGATCAGGGGCTCGGCCTTGGGCTGCGCCAGATAGCCAACCACCACCGACTGCGCCTGGGGCTGGCCGGGCAACATTTCGAGCGCCAGGAGAGCGGCTCCAGGCTCCTGGGGCTGGCGGCGGGCGACGTCCTGCGTCAGCGCAAAGGCTGTCTCCTGGCGGCCCGCCTGCAGCAGCGCGCGGGCCAACGCCAACTGGGCCGGTGTTCGCAGGACGGGCGACTCGGCCAGGGGAAGCAGGACCGACTGCATCAGTTGCAGCGACGCCTTCTGATCGGCCGCATTGCGCAGCAACCTGGGCAGCACCGCAATCGTGGAAGCTCTTTCATCCTCGGGCGTGAGCTCAACCAGGCGCCGCATGGGTTCTGCCAGCGGCGGCAGCCGGCCCAGGGCCAGAAGGATGCGAATCTGCTGGCGTACCGGCTCGATGGAGCGCGGGTGGGCTGTGCGCCAGGCGCTGACCGCCACGAGAGCCTCCTCCCCCAGCCGCGCGCGCAGGGCGAGTTCGGTGGCCCTCTCGTAGAGCATCTCATCCCTGGAGCGGTTGGCTGCGTCAAGGATGATCGCCTGGGCCGTTTGCGGGTCCCCTTGCCGCAGCTGCATCTCACCAATCAGGATCTGGTAGAGCAGCAGCGCGTCAAGGCGTGAGTTCTGCACATCGGCCGTTGCAGCCGCGGTGGGCAGGGCATCGGGCTTGGATGTTGCATCCCGCGGCTCGGCGATGGCCTTCGGGGAGACCGAGGCGATGGCGCCGACCAGCAGGGCGGCCGGGATGGACCGCGGGATGATCAAGGGCATGGTGTTTCCAGGAAGCTTGCCGGGATTCTAAGAAACGGCGCGCGATCGCGGGGCCTCGGGGCCTGTGGGCCAATAATCGTCGGATGCCTGAGTTGCCCGAAGTCGAAGTCACCCGCCGCAGTCTGGAGCCGGTGGTCCCGGGCGCGCGTGTCCAGCGCATCGAGCTGGGCAAATCGTTGCGCTGGCCGCTGGGGATCGAGCCGGGTCGCCTGGTCGGGTGTGTCTTTGGACCTTTGGCTCGGCGGGGAAAGTACATCTGGATGCCCCTGACCCGACCGCCGGGGGCAACCGGGCCGGCCATGGCGGGTGCAGGGCTGCTGGTGCATCTGGGCATGTCGGGCTCGCTGTCGTTCTTGCCGCTTGACCGCTCGGCCGCCCCCAAGACCGCCCGCGGGCTGCATGAGCATGTGCGGATACACACCGACCGTGGAGTCCTTTCGCTGCACGATCCGAGGCGGTTTGGGGCGGTGGTCTGGTCTTCGTCCTTGGATGCGGATCCCGCGGCGCGGCTGTTGTCTCGACTGGGCCGTGAGCCGCAGGACCCGACTTTGACGCCCGAGTGGTTTCACGGCGAGCTGCGCCGGCGCCGCGCCCCGATCAAGCAGGTGCTCCTTTCAGGGCAGGTTCTGGTGGGGGCAGGCAACATCTATGCCTGCGAAGCCCTCTTCGAAGCTGGAATAGACCCGCGGCTGAGAGCTCAGCGCCTGAGCCTGGCGCGCGCCGCCCGGCTGCTCGATTGCGTCAGGAAGACTCTGGCCCAAGCGCTGACCCTGGGGGGCTCGACACTGAGAGACTTTCGGGACGCCCATGGCATGGATGGGGCTTACCAGGAACAGGCCAGCGTCTACGGCCGGGAGGGCCAGCCCTGTGTGAAGTGCGGCACGCCCATCCGGCGCGTGGTCATTTCCCAGCGGTCCACTTTTTTCTGCCCGAGATGCCAGCGTCGCTGAAGCCCGGCCGTCCGCGGGCACAGGCCAGCCCGCCAGCCTCCCTGCCGGTCCCCGCGGACTTTGCGGCACGACTGGTCCATTGGCAAAAGACACAGGGGCGCCACGGCCTGCCCTGGCAGGGCAGCCGCGACGCCTACCGAATCTGGCTGTCCGAGATCATGCTGCAGCAGACACAAGTGGCCACGGTTCTGCGCTACTACGCCCCGTTTCTGCAGCGCTTCCCCACAGTGGCTCACCTGGCGGGCGCCAGCCTTGACGATGTGCTGGCCGCCTGGAGCGGGCTGGGCTACTACAGCCGAGCGCGCAACCTCCACGCCTGCGCTCAGGAGGTGGTTCGGCAGCACGCGGGCGTCTTTCCGCAGGACGCCGAGGTCTTGGAGCGCCTGCCAGGCATCGGAAGGTCCACCGCGGCGGCCGTGGCTGTCTTTTCCGCAGGGCAGCATCGCGCCATCCTTGACGGCAATGTGAAGCGGGTTCTTTGCAGACACAGGGCCTTCGGCGGAGACCTCTCGCGCGGTCAGCCTCTGCAGCAGCTTTGGTCCCTGGCGCAGTCGTTGTTGCCCTCGGCGCAGATCGAGGCCTACACCCAGGGGCTCATGGACCTGGGCGCCACTGTCTGCACCTCGCGCCAACCGGCCTGCGGACGGTGCCCCGTAGGCGCGGACTGCTGCGCCAGGGTCGAGGGCAGGATGCAGGACTATCCCTTGAAGTTGCGCCGTCAGCAGCGCTCCAGGCGAGACTCCGTGGTCCTCCTGGCCATCGCACGGCCCGCCCATCAAACCCAAGGCCCGCGGGTGCTGATCGGCAAACGCCCGCCTCGAGGAATCTGGGCCGGCCTGTGGTGTTTGCCTCTGCTCGAAGATGGCCATGCGCTCGAGCGTTTGCTCGAGCCCTTCGGCCATGCGGTGGGCTCGGCACAGGCGCGGCCCCTGGCCACGATCGAGCATGCCTTGACGCACCTGGAGTGGACTCTTCGCCCCCATCGCATCGAGGTTTTACCGCACCAGGAGGCGCAATTGGAGTCGGCTGCTGCCGGGCTGCTGGTGGGTTCGAGCCCGCAGTCGCACAGTCCTTCATTGCAGTGGATGCCCCTGGACACCGCCTTGTCCTGCGGCCTTCCCTCACCCATGCGTCGGCTGCTCGAGGACCTGGCTGCGGCCTATTGACGAGGGCCTCGCGCCCGGCCGCCCACCAGGCCCTTGGCGCGGAGAAATTCGTCGACCAACTGCAGCCGCATCACAGGGTCCTCGAGTTCCATGAGTTGTTGTTTGGCCGCCAGGCTGATCGGCAGGATCTCACACCACCGGTTGGCGACCCAACCGGCGTCATCGAGCTGATGCGGGGTGGCGAACGGCTCCAGGCCCTGCTGCCGCAGGGACTCGATGGCCTGAACCAGGGCCTGAACCGCGGGCATCAGGGCATCGGGGGGGCTGACCCGCTCATCGGCAGCCACCGGGCTGCCTTCTGCGCGCCAAAGCCCGTTGGACTGTTGCCAGGGGCTCTCGCATCGGATCCGTTGCGTGCCCAGGCAGCGGATCTGCAGGATGCCGGGCTGCTCGGCATCGACCTCCTGCAGACGAGCCAAGGTGGCGCAAGCTTCCATGCGGGCCGCGGCGGATGGACGCGTTCTGCGATCCACTTCCTCACCCTGCACAAGGCAGACCACACCGAAGGGCTCACCGCTGCGCATGCAATGCCCCATGAGATCAAGGTAGCGCGCCTCGAAGACCTTCAAACCCAGGACGCCTCCCGGGAACAGCACGGTCTGAAGCGGAAACAGCGGGACGGCTGCAAACCAGGCTGCGTCCAGAGTGGCAGTCTTCACGGCGGATTGCCTGCGGGCAGTTCCCGGTGCCTGAGCAGCGTGGCGGCCTGCCCTTCAAAGGCCAGCGCCAGTTGTTCGGCCACATAGACCGACCGGTGCTGTCCCCCCGTGCAACCGATGGCCACCGTGAGGTAGCTGCGCTGGTCGTGCTTGAAGTCCTTGAGCCAGCGCCCGATGAAGCTGCTGATGTGCTGAACCATCCGCTGCGCCTCGGGTTGATCGTGGAGGTATTCCATGACCCCCCGATCGCGACCGGTCTGATCGCGCAGGCCCCGCTGGTAGTAGGGGTTGGGCAGGACCCTGACATCAAAGACAAAGTCGGCGTCCAGAGGAACGCCATGCTTGTAGGCGAATGACTCGAAGACGAGCGTCAGGCGCTCGTGGGCAAGGCCCAACAGTTCGCGGACGGCGCTGCGCAACTCCGCCGGTCGCAGTTCGCTGGTGTCCAGAACCGTGGAGAAGTCGCGGATTTCGGCCATGAGCTCGCGCTCCAGAGCGATCGCATCCACCAGGAGGCGCCGCCCCGATGCGCCGGGGCCGGCCGCCCCATCCCCAGACGCGGCCGGCTCGGTCAAGGGGTGGGGCCGACGGGACTCGGAAAATCGTCTCACGAGGATCTCGGTGGCTGCCTCCAGGTAGACGCATCTGAGCTTGACCCCGTCGTCGACCAGCCCGCGAATGACCTCCCGCAGCGGAAGGTCCGAATTGGCGCTGCGCACATCCGCGGCCACCGCAAGCCGCGCCTGTCCCCGTGCATGCTCGACTTCCAGAAACGCGCGGATCAACTCGGGCGGCAGGTTGTCCACGCAAAAATAGCCCGCGTCCTCAAGTGCATTCATCGCCACCGACTTGCCCGATCCGGAAATGCCCGTGATCAGCACAAGCGCTTCGGGGAGGCCGGCCTTCACGGCGGGCATGCTCATGAGCGTCCGCTTTCCAGAAGGCTCTGTGCATGGGCCACGCTGGTCGACAGCCGGTCGCCGCCGAGCATTCGAGCCAGCTCGCCCACGCGCGATTCGCCTTCCACAGTCGTCACGCTGCTGGAAACCTGCCCCTGGCGAACCTGCTTGTTGACCACGAAGTGGTGGTCCGCACAGCAGGCCACCTGAGCCAGGTGAGTCACGGCCAGCACCTGGCGCTGCCCGCCCAACTGCTTCATCAGGCGGCCGACCGTGTCTGCCACCGTGCCGCCAACGCCAGCATCGACCTCGTCGAAGATCAGGGTGGCGGCTCCTTGAGGGTCGTCCTGGGCGGTGGTCACGGCGATGGCCAGCGCCAGCCTGGAGAGCTCGCCGCCGGAGGCCACTTTGGCCAGAGGTCTCGGCTCGCTTCCCTCGTGCCCGGCCACCCGAAACTCCACGGACTCTCGCCCCCAGGACTGCGGCTGCGCCTCGGGCACAAGCACCGCCTCGAAGCGTCCGCCGGCCATGCCCAGGTGCTGCATGGCCTGAGTGACCTGTGAGGCCAGGCGAGGTGCCGCCGCGGCGCGGGCTCGAGTGGCCTGCTCGGCGACCCGCTCGTACGCGAGCAGCGCAGCCTCGCACGACGCCTCGAGCGCCTGCAGGTCGATCGCGCGATCGATGCGCGCCAGGTCGCCCTCCCACTGTCCGAGCAGGCCGGGCAAGTCGTCAGGCGACCTTCTCAGCCGCCGTGCCAGACCGATCCATGCTGAGAGCCGTTCGTCGAGTTCGGCCAGGCGCCGAGGGTCTGGCTCGGCCCGGGCGAGATAGGCGCGCAGGTCATGGGCTGCCTCATCGAGCAGAGACTGTGCGTTGCCCAGGGTCTGCGCGATCGGCTCCAGGCGGGCGTCGTGCCGCTGCATCTCATCGATGCGCCGCTGGGCGGCCCGCAGGCCTTGCGCGAGCGCTGCCGGCTCGCCCTCGAGTGCATCGAGCGCCGCCTGCGCGGCCTCCAGCAGGGACTGGCCATGAGACAACCGCGCGTGCTCCTGGTTGATCGCCTGCCACTGGCCTTCCTGCGGGGCGAGCTTGCGCAACTCACCAATCTGCCAAGCCAGGCCTTCGCGCTCGCGCGCCAGAGCGTCGGCCTGGCTGCGGGATTGTTCCAGGGCTTCGCGGGCCTGCCGCCACTGGCGCCACGCGCCATGAACCGCGCCGGAGTCGACCGCGGCCACCGCATCGAGCAGCGCACGCACCGATGCCGGGCGCGTGAGGCTTTGCCACGCATGCTGGCCATGGATTTCCAGGACATGCGCAGCCACGTGCTGCAGTTGCGCAGCGGTGGCCGCATGGCCATTGACCCAGGCTCGACTCTTCCCGCCGGCATCGATGCTGCGCCGCAGGAGCAGCAGTCCGTCCTCGGTTTCCAGGCCGGTTTCCTCCAGCCAACCCAAGAGCAGCGAGGGGCAGTCGAACTCGGCCGTGATGTCAGCCCGCGCCGCGCCATCGCGCACCATGGCCGCATCGCTGCGCTGTCCCAGTGCCAACTGCAGCGCGTCGATCAGGATGGACTTGCCGGCGCCGGTCTCGCCGGTGAGAACAGAGAACCCCGCGCGCATGTCCAGCTCGAGTTCGCCCACGATGACAAAGTCGCGGATGCTCAGCCGGCGCAGCACTAGACCACCCCTTCGTTCCAGCGCAGCTTGCGCCGCAGGGTGCCGTAGTAGCTCCAGCCGATGGGGTGCAGGAATCGGACCGTGTGCTCCGAGCGGCGCACGCGAACCTGATCGCCGTGCTGAAGGCTGGCCAGGCTTTGCATGTCGAAATTGGCGGAAGCGTCGCGCCCGGCCACGATTTCGATGCAGGCCTCGCCGCGGTCGGGCAGAACAATGGGCCTGTTGGACAGCGTGTGCGAGGCGATGGGCACCAGCACCCAGCCTGCAATACCCGGATGCAGAATGGGGCCGCCGGCCGAAAGCGCATAGGCCGTGCTTCCGGTGGGCGAGGCCAGGATCAGGCCGTCGGCGCGGATGTTGGCGACAAACTGACCGTCCACCTGCACCCGCAGTTCCACCATCGATGCGGTAGCGCCACGGCTGACCACGACATCGTTGAGCGAAAGCCCTTCGAAGATTCGCTCGCCGTCGCGCCAGATTCCGCCCTCGATCATGCAGCGTGACTCAACCTCGAATTCGCCCGAAAGCATGGCGGGCAGCACTTCCTGATAGCTCTCCACGGGGATGTCCGTGATAAAGCCCAGGCGCCCCTGGTTGATGCCGATGAGGGGCACATCCTGGCGTGCCAGCTGCCGCGCGATGCCCAGCATCGTGCCGTCTCCGCCCAGCACCACCGCCACATCGCAGCGTTCGCCCAGTTCGGCCGCCGGCACGCTGCCGAAATCGGCCAGGCCGGTGTTGAGCGCCGTGTCGTGCTCAAGCACCACTTCCAGCCCCTTGCGCTCCAGGAAGTGTCCGATGTCCTGAAGCACGCTGCGGATGCCCTGGGACTGAAACTTGCCCACGAGAGCGGCACGGTGGAAAGCCTTGGCCATGATGCAGCCATTTAATCATGAGGCTCCCCCGGCGAACCACCCCGTGAAGTGACCCTAAACTCAGGCCCACGAGCCCCGAAAGAAGGGGTGCCGCCGCAGTGCCGAAATGGACGACCGATCACGAACCCTGCTCAAGATCCTGGTGGAGCGCTACATCGCCGACGGCCAGCCCGTGGGCTCGCGCACGCTTTCCCGGGCCAGCGGGCTGGAGCTCAGTCCTGCGACCATCCGCAATGTGATGGCCGATCTCGAGGAGCTGGGCCTGATCGCCAGCCCCCACACCAGCGCCGGACGGGTGCCCACCGCGCGTGGGTATCGGCTTTTCGTGGACGCGATGCTCACTTCGCGCCCTCTGGAGCCCGACAATCCGCCGCCTGAGCTGGCTGCGGTGGCCCAGCAGCTTCACCCAGACCAGCCCCAGCGTGTCATCGCCAGCGCTGCGCAGATGCTGTCCAACCTGTCGAATTTCGTCGGCGTTGTGACGGCTCCCCGGCAGGCGGGAGTTTTCCGGCACATCGAGTTTCTCCGCTTGGGCGAGCGGCGCATTCTCGTGATCCTGGTCTCTCCGGACGGGGATGTGCAGAACCGAGTCATGCACACCGCCCAGGACTTCACCCAGACCCAACTGGTGGAAGCCA
>CAYYYC010000060.1:0-10892 GCA_964475695.1 uncultured Rubrivivax sp. | reverse complement strand
GCCACCACGAAGGGGCTGAGGTAGATGAAGACGATCATGCGCGAGGCGTGGGTGTGCTGAAGGCCCCAGAAGATGAGCGCGAACTCGGCCGCGAAGAGCGAGCCGGCCATCAGCCCGCCGGGCAATGTGCCGTCACGCTCGAAAAGCGGGATGCCGCGCCAGCGCGACCAGGCCAGCACAAGCAAGGCTGCCCCCAGGGAGCGCAGCGCGGCCTGCACCAGCGGCGGCACCTCGGGCAGCGCGGCCTTGGCTGCGGACTGGTTGATGCCCCAGAGCACGCAGCACAGCAGGATGCAGGACAGGGCGGTGGCGTCGAGATGGGCTTTTCGGTCGGTCATGGGGAGGTCTTGGCGCGACGGCGCAGAACCATCATGCCATCGACCGCGGCTGCGCCGAGCACCCCGGCCATCACGCCGCAGGCGTGCGCGTGGCCGGCCACCACATGGCCGGGCGCCCCAGCCAGCGGCTCGGCCCCGTGGGGCCCGGCCGCAGTGCCTGTGAGCCAGACCAGCAGCAACGGAGCCTCCAGACTCAGCTTGATCGCCACGGCTGCGGCCACTGCCGCCCCGACGGCACGGCGCAGCCCACGGCCATGCAGCAGCAGGTGCCAGCAGCCGATGGCTGCCCCTGCATGGAGAGTGGCCGACAGGCCCACATAACGGGCCAGCGTGCCCGGGTCCGTGAACAGCAGGGCCTGCGACAGGGGCCACGCCAGGAGCCAGGCCAAAGCCTGTGGCCACTCTGCGCGGGCTGTCCAGCCCCAGGCGGCCACCACGGCCGCAGCCCAAAGGTTGGCCTGAAGGTGGGCGGAGTTGACATGCACCACCGCCGCCGTCCACCAGCGCCAGGGCTCGCCGGCCTGATCAGCATGCCAGCCCCAACGGTGAGCACCTTCAAGCCCGAAGGCTGTCCAGGCCGCCACGCTGCCCAGCGCCAGAGCCAGGGCCAACAACGGCCAGGCACAGCGGCTCAGCCGAAGACGGCCTGCCACAGGACCTGCACCGCCTGACGCTGCGGCGCCAGGACGCTCTCGTCGAACTGTGTGGCCTGCTCGTCCAGCCTGGCGCGATGCTGGGCGCGGCGCAACTCCCGATAGGCATCGGCCGCGGCCAGGCCCACTCCTGCGGGCAGCAGTCCGCAGGCCTCGGCGGCATGAAGCAGAGCGATGTTGCCGCTGTTGGCCTGAAGCGCCGGGTGTGCGGCGCTGTGGGTCAGGACCAGGCTCTGGACGGCGAACTCCACATCCATCATGCCGCCGGTGCTGTGCTTGACATCGAACTTTCCCGCCGCCACAGGCCTGGAGGCCCGCACCTTCTGCCGCATTGCGCGCACCTCCTCGGCCAATGAGGCCCGTTGGCGTGGAGCGCACAACACGGCGCGGCGCACGGATTCGAAACGCGCGGCCAGAGCAGGCACCCCGGCGCACCACCTCGCGCGGGTGATCGCCTGATGCTCCCAGGTCCAGGCCGTGTTGCTTCCGCGTCCCTGCTGATAGCGCTCAAAGGCGTCCATCGAAGTGACCAGCAGGCCTGAATTGCCATTGGGCCTGAGCGCTGTGTCAATGTCGAAGAGCTCTCCACTGTTGGTGCGCAGGGTCAGCCAGGTGATGACCTTGCGAACGAAGGCTCCATAGACTTCCTGGGCCCGCTCGTCCGAGTCTTCGTAGAGGAAGACCAGATCCAGGTCGCCCCCGTAGCCCAGTTCCTTGCCGCCGAGCTTGCCGTAGGCGATCACGGCCAGCCCCGGCCCCTGCTCGATGCTGCGGTGCCGCTGGCGGAAGTGCGACCAGGCCCACTGGAGAGTCAGGTCGATCACCGTGTCGGCCAGTGCCGAGAGGTCGTCGGCCACTTCCTCCACCGTGATGCGGCCCTCGAGGTCGCGCACCAAGGTGCGGAAAACCTCGGCGTGGTGGGCGCGCCTGAGGGTATCCAGCAAAGCCTCTTCCGAGGCTTCCCCTGAGCGCACCCAGGCCGCGTGGCGCGCCTGCATCTCCTCCCAAAGCGCGCCGCGATCGAAGCGCTCACGCAACTGCCGCTCATCGGCCAGCTCATCGATGACGCCGGGATGTCGAAGCAGGTAGCGCATCGGCCAGCGCGCCAGGCCCAACAGCTTGAGCAGCCGGCGCTGGACCTCTGGGCGTTCCACCAGAAGCGTCAGATAGCTCTCCCGGCGCAGCAGCGGATCCAGCCAGTCGATGAATCGCAGCGCGGCATCGGCGCTGCAGTGCCCCGCCTCGATCGCGTCCACGGCCTTGTGCATCAGGCGCGCCAGACGCAGCCGGTTTTCATCCTTGAGGGTGCTGACCTTGGGCTGGGCTGCCCAGGCTGAAAGCCGCTCGCGCAGGGGGGGCGGCATGCATTCCAGGAAAGCCGGCGAGTCCACCGGCTGCAGCGGCTTGCCGCAACCGCTGCACTGCCGTCCCGATGACGAGGCCTCCGGCGTTCGGCCCTCGTGCAGCAGGGCGTCAAACTCGCCGGCCACGAATTCTCGAGTCAGCCCCAGCTCCTCCAGGAGTGCGCACGCATCGGCGGAGCAGGGCAGCCCCAAGCTCGCGCCGATCCAGGCCAGGTCGGCGTCGGCGCTGGGCAGCACATGCGTCTGTTGGTCATCCAGAAACTGGATCCGGTGCTCGACGCGGCGAAGGAAGACATAGGCCTGCTCCAGCCGCTGGGCCGTGTGGGCGCGCATCAGCCCGTGGTCCACCAGGCGACTGAGGCTCTTGATGGTGCTGCGGCTGCGGATCTCCGGGAACTGTCCTCCGCGCACCACGAGCAGCAGCTGCACGATGAACTCGATTTCGCGAATGCCACCCCGCGACAGCTTCACATCGTTGGCGCGACCGGGCCGCCCGGCGGCCCGCCGCTGGGCCTCATCACGGATCCTGCGATGCAGCTGGCGCAAGCCCTCGAAGACGCCGTAGTCCAGGTACCTGCGATAGACGAAGGGTGTGATGGCGGCACCCAGCGCCTTGGCGCGGCCCGAGCTGACGGCTTGCCGCGGCGCCACGACCCGGCTCTTGAGCCAGGCCAGCCGTTCCCACTCCCGCCCCTGAACCAGCAGGTACTCCTCCAGCATGGACAGGCTGACCACCGGGGGACCCGACTGGCCATTGGGCCTGAGTGCCAGGTCCACCCGAAAGACGAAGCCGTCCTCGGTCACGTCCCCGATCAGGCTGAAGATGCGCCTGACCACCTTGCTGAAGAACTCGTGGGCGCTGATCGGATGGGCTCCATCGGTCACGCCTTCGTCTTCGTAGACATAAATCAGGTCGATGTCCGAGGACACGTTGAGCTCGCGTGCGCCAAGCTTGCCCATGCCCACCACCCACAGGTCGATGGGCTCGCCCTGCGCGGTGCGCGGTTGCCCGTGGGCCTGACCCTCGTCGTGCCGAGCCTGGGCCAGCGCCCGGTCCAGCGCCTCTTCGGCGAGTTCGGTCATGCCCTGGGTGACCACCTCAAGGGGTGCGCCGTGCTCGATGTCCAGCACGGCCAGCCGTTCGATGACCAGGTTGCGCGCCACGCGAAGGGCCGAGGCCAGCGGGCGGCCCTGCGACAGCAAGGCATCCACCAAGGCGGTGATGGTGGAGCGAACGGGAGCCCCGGCAGGGTAGGCGGCAACCTCCTGCGGATAGCGCCGGCGGATCCGCTGCACGAAGCGGCTGTGTCGGGCCTCGGCCTGAACCGATTTACCCACCAAGCTCATGAATGGGCAGCCCGAGGGCCCGGTTCAGGTTGTCATCCGTGGCACAGTTGCCCCTGCATCGCCAAGCCATGACTGAAACTGCAGCAACCGATACCGTGCGGATAGACCCGGGCGACCTTCCCCGTGCGGGGCGACCTGTGCTGAAGATCATGGCGAAGTGGGCTGCGGTACTGCTGGCGGCGGCCTGGGGTGTGTTTCTTCTGGCCTGGTTCGCACTCTACGGTGTTTTTCTTCCCCACGTGGGCGCATGGAAACCCGAGATCGAGGCCTGGGCCTCGGCGGCGCTGGGCGTGAGGGTTCAGATCGGCGAGATTGAGGCGCCGTCCTCGGGCGGCGTGCCGTCCCTGGTGCTCAGTGAGGTGGCCCTGTTGGACAGCCAGGGACGCACGGCCCTGCGCCTGCCACGCGTTCATGCCTCCCTCTCGGCGCAGTCGCTGCTGAGCCTGCAGTTGCGCTTCGAGCAGCTGCTCATCGAGGATGCGGCCCTGGAGGTCAGACGGGATGCGAAGGGGCTCATCAGCGTGGCGGGCCTGTCATTGGATGAACAGGCCATCTCCGCCCTGGACGGCAGCACGCAGATGGGCGATTGGCTGTTTGCGCAGGGCGAGTTCGCGATTCGTCGCGCGCAGGTGCGGTGGATCGATGAGAGCCGTGGGGCGCCTGCCCTGGTGCTCGAACACGTGGACTTCGTGCGGCGCAACAGCCTGCGCCGGCACGAATGGCGGCTGGACGCCACGCCCGCAGGCGGCCCGGGCCAGCGCTACTCGGTCAGGGGGCGCTTTCGCCAAGGCCTGTTCCAGGCGCGGTCCGACTGGCGCCAATGGAGCGGCGAGATTTATGCGGACCTGCCCCAGGCCGATGTCGATCGCCTGAGGCCCCATGTGGACCTGCCGGCCGAGCTGCTGGCAGGCGCGGGCGCTGCGCGAGTGTGGCTCGATGTCGACCGCGGCCGGCTGCGGGGCGTCACGGCCGATGTGGGGCTGAGCGATGTGCGGCTGCGCTGGCCTGGCATCGCAGAGCCTCTGGTGTTGCAGCGTCTGCAGGGCCGGGTGCTTGCCAGTCAAGATTCGCAGTCCGTGACTCTGGCCCTGGAGCGCGTGGCCTTGACCACCGGGCAGGGACGGGAGTGGCCGTCCGGCGACATGAGGCTGGTGCTTCACCACGAGCCGCTCAGGGATGGCGCGGCGGGGCTCCGTCCGGCCGCGACGGCGTCGGCGGGCAGCGCGCCCGAGCCGCAGGACACTGTCCCCGTTGCGGCGGGCCTGCTCGACAACCGCCAGATTCGGGGGGGCGAATTCTCGGCGGCCCGGCTCGATCTGGAGCTCCTGGCCTCGATGGCCGTGCTGGTGCCCCTCGATGCCGGGCTTCGACTCGAGCTGCAGGGGCTCCTGCCCAAGGGCCAGGTCGAGGACCTCAAGGCCGCCTGGGACGGTCCGATCGAGAGCCCGAAGCGCTACCGAGTCTCCGCGCGACTGGAGGAGCTCAGCCTCGCCCCCGGCTCGCCGGCCACAGGCAAGCCGGCAGCCCGGTTGGTGGGCGCTCGTCCCGGTTTGCGCGGGGCCACGATTGCCCTGGAGGCCACCGAGGCCGGTGGGCAGGCGGATCTGACCATCGCCGACGGGGCCGTGGCACTGCCCGGCATCTTCGAAGCGCCGGAGTTGCCGCTGCAGCAGGGCCGCGGGCGCCTGTCCTGGCAGTTCAAGCCTGGGCAGGCCAAGCCGGTGGAGCTGCGGCTGGCGTCCATGACCCTTCGCAATTCCGACGCCCAGGGCGAGCTGCAGGGCGTCTGGCGCGGCAACTGGTCTGAAGCGGCCGCCGGCCTGGGTCAACTTGACCTGACGGCGCGCATCGAGCGCATGCGCGCGGATTCCGTGCACCGCTACCTGCCACAGACGCTGCCCAAGGCAGCCCGCGACTATGTGCGCGGCGCCATGCGCGGCGGCCGCCTTCAGGACGTGGCGCTTCGGGTCAAGGGGGAGCTGGCGGATTTCCCGTTCAACCCGCCGGGTTCCCGGGGAGAGTTTCGAGTCAGCGGTCTGTGGCGCGAGGGCACCTACGCGATGCTGCCCCGCGAGATCGTGGCCACGGGAGCGGCGGCTGTGCCGGGCTGGCCGGAGGCCGGCCGGGTCGAGGCCAAGCTGAGGATCGACGGGCGCGGAATGGATTTCAGCGAAGTCAGCGGCCGCATTCTGGGCGTGGAGATCACCCGCGGTGGCGGCCGGCTCGACTGGAACTCCGTGGCTCTGCCCCTGAAGGTGGAGTTGCAGGCCCGCGGTCCGGCGCAGGACTTTTTGCGCTATGTCCAGGCCACGCCCGTCAATGAGTGGACTTCGCGTGTCCTGGCAGCAGCGCAGGCCTCAGGGCCGGCTGCCCTGAGCCTGGCGTTCGACATGCCGCTGATGGGCGCCGAGCCCGCCCGGGTCAAGGGGACGGTGCAACTCAATGGCAATGAGCTGCGCCTCAACCCGAGCCTGCCGCCCCTGTCGGGCGTTCGCTCGCGCTTGGATTTCAGCGAGCGCGGCTTCAGCATCGTGGGCGGCAGCGCCCAACTCCTTGGCGGCGATGTCAGCCTGGATGGCGGACTGAGCGCCGGCGGACCTGTCCGGGTCAACCTCCAGGGCACGGCTCAGTCGGCGGCCATCCGCAACGCGCCGGAGATGGCCTGGCTCGGGCCCGTGTCCGGCTGGTTCAGCGGGCAGATTCCCTACCGGCTGGGCCTGACCTATGTCTCGGGGCAGCTTCAATGGCTGCTGACTTCGCCGTTGACGGGCACCGGCATTGATCTTCCCGCCCCGCTGGGCAAGCCGGCGGCGGCCAACTGGGCGGCCACGCCGCTGAGGATCGAGTCGGCGGCCGCTGGCGAGCGAGCGCGAGTGGACCTTCAGTACGGTCGAATGGCCCAGGCTCGCATCCTTCAGCACGCCCCGTCCGGCGCGCTGCTGGCGGCGGCGGTGGCCGTGGGTGGCGCCGAATTGCCTGCAATGCCGCGCAGCGGTCTGGAGGCGGCGGTGGTGGTTGACCGCCTTGATCTCGACCCCTGGCGCGCGATGCTCATGGGGCAGGCGGCAGGCCCTGCAGCGCGCAGCGCCCAGGCCGCCGAGCCGGATTCCCTGGCTTCCCTCAAGCCGCTGACGCTCAGGCTGCGGGCTGAGCGCGTGATGGTGCTGGGCCGAGCGTTGGAAGGGGTGAGTGCCGTGGCCACCACGCTCGGCCCTGCCGATGCCCCGGCGGCGTGGGGCGTGGATCTTCAGGCCCGGCAGTTGGCTGGCCGCATCGAATGGCGTCCCGGCAACGAGGCGCGGCGGGATCTGCCATCACGGTTGGTGGCCCGGCTGTCTCGGCTGTCGATCCCGCCGTCGGCCGCCGATGCCGTCGAAGATCTGGCCTCCGATGAACGGATCGAATGGCCGGCCATGGATATCCTGATTGAGGAGTTCGAGTTGCGAGGCCGCAAGCTCGGTCGCCTGGAGGTGGCGGCGGAGGCTCCCCGGGCCGGGAGGGATTGGCAGCTCACGCGACTGGCGCTTTCCAACCCGCAGGCCACCCTGAGCGCCAAGGGGTCCTGGGCCAAGGCCGGCGGCATCGCGCCGTCCCGGGAGACGGCTTTGGACTTCGAGCTCGAACTGCGCGACAGCGGTGCTCTCCTGGCCACACTCGGCATGCCGCAGGCCCTGCGCGGCGGGGCGGGGCGGCTCAATGGCCGCGTGGCCTGGCGCGGGTCGCCTCTGGCCCCCGAGACGAAGTCCATGCAGGGCCAGATGCGCCTCGATCTGAGAAGCGGCCAGTTCCTCAAGGCTGATCCTGGAGCCGCCAGGCTTTTGGGGGTGCTCAGCCTGCAATCCCTGCCGCGGCGGCTGGTCCTGGACTTCCGGGATGTCTTCCAGGAGGGCTTCCCCTTTGATGCGATCACGGGCGATGTCACGGTCAGCGGTGGCGTGGCCAGCACGAACAACCTGCGCATGCGCGGCGTGCAGGCGGCTGTGCTGATGGAAGGCAGCGCGGATCTGAGCCGTGAGACGCAGGATCTGCGCGTGCTGGTGGTGCCTGAGATCAATGCGGGCACCGCCTCCCTGGCCTACGCCACGATCAATCCTGCGCTCGGCTTGGGCACTTTCCTGGCGCAGTTGTTCCTCAGGCGGCCGCTGATGGTGGCCAACACCCGCGAATTCAGCATCACGGGCAGCTGGGAGGACCCCCGGGTCGAGCGGCTGCAGCGCAGCACGCCGGTCAGCGGCGAGGATGTGGACCGTGCCACCCGAAGCGCCGAGCCACCCCAGGCTCCGGCCCCCGGCCCAGCCGCCGCCCCGCCGGAAGCAGCCAGCGTTCCTGCCATGGCGCCCTCGACACCCGCCCCCGGAAGACAGCCATGATCCGCATCGCCGCCCTTCAGATGGTTTCCACGCCCGAGGTCGCCCGCAATCTGGCGCAGGCCGCCGATCTGCTGGCGCAGGCCGCAGGGCGCGGCGCCCAAGTGGCGGGCCTGCCCGAGTACTTCTGCCTGATCGGCCGCAGCGACGAGGACAAGCTCCTGCACGCCGAGCCTGAGGGCCGCGGGCCGATCCAGGATTTCCTGCGCGAGCAGGCGCAGCGCCACCGCCTGTGGATCGTTGGCGGCACGGTTCCGGTGGCTTCGCCCGAGGCCGGCCGCGTCTACAACCGCTGCCTGCTGATCGGGCCCGACGGCCAACGGCTGGCCCATTACGACAAGGTGCACCTGTTCCGTTTCGACAACGGCCGCGAGTCCTACGACGAGGCGCGTGTGCTCAAGGAGGGGCAGCGGCCGCAGGCGGCCACGCTGCAGACGCAGCCGCCGCTCAGGCTGGGGCTTTCGGTGTGCTATGACCTGCGCTTCCCGGAGCTCTACCGCGCCTTGAGCTTCGCCGATCCGGCGCTGCCACCCTGCGATGTGCTGGCCGTGCCCTCGGCCTTCACCCACACCACCGGGCAGGCCCACTGGGAAGTCCTGCTTCGCGCTCGCGCCATCGAGAACCAGTGCTATGTCATGGCGCCCGCCCAGGGCGGCCTGCACGAGAACGGCCGTCGCACCTGGGGCCACACCCTGGTGGTCGATCCCTGGGGCGAGGTGTTGGCGCGGGTGGAGGAGGGGCCCGGCCTGGCCGTGGCCGATGTGGAACCCGAGCGCCTGGCCACGGTGCGCCGGCAGCTGCCCGCGCTTGAGCACCGGCGATTGCGCTAGGGCCCGCCACTCGGGCGCGAATCGACCCCGCCGTTCAGCGGCGCCCGAACATCATCTGCCGCGCCAGAGCCGACTTCAGCCCCGGCAGATGCTCCACCGCCATCAGGCCCAAGGCTCTGGCGGAGGCCGCACCGGGCAGGCTCCAGGTGAAGCTGCGGGCCAGGAAGTCCGTGCCCATGATCATGCTCCACCGGTCGCCGGCGCGGGCCCAGTGCACACGGCGCAGTGCCTGGGACAGTGATTCGCCGCGCCGCTGCGCGCCGCGCAGGCGATCGGCCAGGGCGTGGGCGTCGCGCAGTCCGAGATTGAGCCCCTGCCCGGCCACGGGGTGCAGGGTCTGCGCCGCGTTGCCGATGCGCACCAGGCAATCCGATCGCACCAGGCTGACCTGCGCCTGCAGGCCCAGCGGGAAGGATTTCAGAGGGCCAATCCGCCGGATCCGACCCGCGTCGGCGGGGAGCATGGCGTTGAGCACCTCGATGCGCTGCGCGTCGCTGAGCGCGGCCACCGGGTCGTCGTCGGCATCGACACACCAGACCAACGACGCGTCCGTCAGCCCGCCATCGGCACCGCATGGCGCGGCCGCAGGCAGCGGCAACAACGCCAAGGGCCCTTGTCGTGAGAAGCGCTCCACGGCCAGCCCTGGAGTGCCGCCCTCGAGTCCGACCCGCCCCACCCAGGCGGTCTGCCGATAGTCGTGACGGATCTGCTGCTGCTCCAGGGCTCGCCACCGTTGGCGCAGGGCTTCGAATGGGCTCCACTCGCGGCCGCCGGGGTTGGCCATCGACGGCTCCTCATCTTCAACGGCCAGCTCCGGCCGAGTCGCCGCGCGCATGAACACGCCGCCCTCGGCCACCACGGCCAGGTCGAAGACTTCACTGTGCGCCGCGTCCACCCGAACGCCCTGGACCGGCCCGTTCGCACCGGCCAGAGGCACGATCTGCAAGCCGCCCACCGCATGCCCGAATCGGTGATGCAGGCGGTGGGGCTGGGACTCCTGCTCCTGCTGCCAGACCCGCTGCAGCGCCGGGACCAAGGTTCCATAGGCCATGACGGCCCCGAGTTCGGGCAATTCCAGATCCTCGGCCCGAATGCGCACACGCGGCTGGGCGCCTGCGAGCGCCACGGCCGGCGCCTGTTGGCTGATCTGCACCTCCAGGATGGGCTGGGTGCCCCGATCCGGCCAGGCCCCAAGCTGCCGCAGCAACTGCACGCTGCCCAGCGACAGCGCCAAGGTCCGCGCATCGCCACCGACATCGGCGTCCAGGGATCGCGAATCGAAGAGACTGACCTGCCACTGCGGGCAGCGCCGCGCGATCAGCAGCGCCAAGGCCAGACCCACCGGACCGGCGCCGATGATGGCCATTCGGCCTTGGGTCACCGTTGGGGCCGCAACGAGGGCAGGATCGGGGTGATTCGCTGGCATGGCGCCTAGCTTAGCGCCGAGCGATGACCCGCAGCGGCGCGGTGTCTAAAGGCCGGCCTGACGCAGTCGGCGAAGAAAGTCTTCGCCGTCCCTGTCGACCCCGCCCGCAGGAGACGGGATGTGGGGCGGGCCGACGCGCGGGTTGGCTTGGGCATGGGCGTCGACCTGGGGCGTGGCTCTGGCGATCGCAAAGCCTGCACCATTGAGGGCCCCGGGGCGCAGCGTGGCTCGACTGCCTGTAGTGACACCCCATCTGAAGGCCATCGAGTTCTCCCGCAACGCTTGTTGTCCCTGCGAAGAGTTTGCCCCGCGGCTGTGTCAGGAAGATGACCAAAGGCAGCGTTTTGGCGGAGGCGCCGGCGGCAACCGGGCCCGCGTGACCTTGCTCAGACGAGGCGTTTGCGCGCGGGCAAAGCCCCGGCGCGGTCAGCGTCATGAGCTGCCCGCGAGGTCGATCTCTTCTCCCTCGACGATCACCCGGCGCAGCGCCAGAGTCTGTGGCTCCAGGATCACCAGGTCAGCCCAGGCGCCGCGCTCGATCCTGCCCCGATCCTGCAGGCCCAGGAA
>CAYYYC010000059.1:1100-10897 GCA_964475695.1 uncultured Rubrivivax sp. | reverse complement strand
ACATGGCGGCCGTCATCACTGACCAGCTTTGGCGGCATGCCCTTGAGCTTGCCGCCGAAGAACATGTTCATCAGGAGCGTGACCACGATGTCGTCGCGGTGATGACCCAGGGCGATCTTGGTGCACCCCAGCTCGCTGGCGACCCGGTACAGGATGCCGCGGCGCAGGCGGGAACAGAGGCTGCACAAGGTCTTTCCCTCGGGAATCAGACGCTTGACGATGGAGTAGGTGTCCTGGTTTTCAATGTGAAAGGGCACCCCCAGTCCGGTGAGGTATGCCGGCAGGACTTCCTCAGGAAACCCCGGCTGCTTCTGGTCCAGATTGACGGCAATCAGCTCGAAGGAGACGGGCGCGCGTTGGCGCAGGCTCATCAGCACATCGAGCAGGGCGTAGCTGTCCTTGCCGCCGGAAAGACAGACCATCACCTTGTCGCCTGGCTCGATCATGTTGAAGTCGGCTATGGCCTGACCCACCAGGCGGTGAAGCCGCTTGCTGAGCTTGTTGGCCTCGAAATCAGCCCTGGCCGCGCGTGCGGCATCGGTGTTGGCGTTCATCGTGCGTCTTTCATACCGAAGACTTCGACCCCCACGGCATCACAGTCCGGGTACACGTCGGGCTTCTCCGTGCTCACGCGGGCCGCGCGCACCTGTGGATGCGCCAACATGAGCTGAAGGATCTCATCGACCAGAGTTTCCTGCAGATGGACATGGCCCTGCGCCACCCGCTGGGCAATGGATCGCCGTATGAAATCGTAGTCCACCACCTCGTCGAGGTGGTCCTTGTGGGGCGTGGACAGCGCCAGTGGCACATAAAGCTCGACATTGATGAGCACCCGCTGCTCGCCGCGCTTTTCGAAGTCGTGCACGCCGATGTTGATCCAGACCTCGTAGTTGCGCAGGAACAGGCGCCGGCAGTCCATCAGGGCAGGGTGGGACAGCAGCGTTTGCATGGCGTGGCCTTGTGTATTTTCAGACGGGGTCTGCGCCCGAAGTGCGCGACGGGGTGAGGAAAAGCACATCCCGGGATTGAGCCGCCAGATGCTGCCCGCCATCGACCAGCAGCGTGGTGCCGGTGACAGCAGGCGAGTGCAGCAGGAAGGCCACGGCCTGGGCGATGTCTTCGGGTGTGGATGACTTGCCCAACGGCGTCATGGCGTGGGCTTGGGCAAAGCCTTCTTCGCTCATGGGGCCCGAGACCAAAGTGACTCCGGGCGCCACCCCGCAAACGCGCACCCGGGGTGCCAGAGCCAGGGCCAGCAGCGTGTTGGCCGACTCCAGTGCGGCCTTGCTCAGCGTGTAGCTCAGGTAGTCCGGGTTGGGGTTCCACAGTTTCTGGTCCAGCAGGTTGACCACGCAACCGAGGGCGTCGGGGCGCTGCTGCAGGTGGCGGTGGAGCTCTCTGGCCAGAAGGACCGGCGCTGCGGTATTGGCGCGCAGGTGGCTCTGCAGTCGGTCGTATGAAAACGATTCCAGATCGTCGTAATCGAACATTGACGCGTTGTTGATCAGCGCGTCCCAACGGCCCATGCCTTGAACCACCGACAGGGCCAGCTGCCTCGCTTCCTGTTCCACGGACAGGTCTGCCGCCAGCACAACCGAGCTCGCGCCCAGAGCCCCAAGCTCACGCGACAAGTCCTGAGCCTCCTGCAGCGAGCTTCGGTGATGCAGGGCAAGAGACCAGCCTCGGCGGGCCAGCTCGATGGAGATCGCACGGCCAATGCGCCTGCCGGCTCCCGTGACCAGCGCCACGGGGCGGTCGGGCAAGCTTTTCGGCACGGGCGGGGTGGACATCGGGCAAGACATGGGTTGTTGGAGGGAGGGGGCCGATGTTGCCTGCCAGCGGTTTGCGATTCCTACAATGCCGCCGATGCGTTCACGCCAGACATACCCCGACCACGGCCGATTATCCGCGCCAGCCGCCGGGCCGCTGATGCAGGCGATCGCACAGGACATTCGAAACGCCGGAGGCTGGATTCCCTTTGACGCCTACATGGCCGCGGCGCTCTACACGCCTGGCTTGGGCTATTACAGCGGCCCTGGCCATCCGTTTGGTCGGATGCCCGAGGACGGCAGTGACTTCGCCACCGCGCCGGAACTCAGTGGGCTCTTCGCGCAGGCATTGGCGGTTCAGCTGCGCCAGGCGCTGGATGCAAGCGCAACCCGAGTGGTGTGCGAATTCGGCGCAGGCTCCGGTGCGCTGGCCGAGCAGCTGCTGGACTGCCTGGGCGACAGGCTGGACGAATACCTGATCATCGAACTCAGCGGCACCCTGCGGCATCGGCAGGCCCAGCGCCTTGAGCGGCATGGCGCTCGGGTGCGCTGGCTGGACCACTGGCCTGCGGAGCTGCAGGCGGTGGTCGTGGGCAACGAGGTGCTGGACGCCATGCCGGTGAAGTTGTTGCATTGGGATGGCGGGCGCTGGCTGGAGCGGGGCGTGCAGTGGGGCCCCTGCGGCCTGGCCTGGGATGACCGCCCAACCCGCTTGCGGCCACCGGTGGACGGGGCGTCAACGGGTCCCGAGGACGACACGAGCCTGTGTTGGGAGGACAGGTTTGTTCCCGGCACGGTGGTGGAAGTCCACCTTCAGGCGCAGGGCTTCATGACGAGCCTGGCCCAGCGGTTGAGCCGGGGCGCCGCATTCTTCATCGATTACGGCTTCCCGGAGCGTGAGTACTACCACCCCCAGCGCACCGGAGGCACGCTGATGTGCCACCGCGCGCACCGAGCTGATGCAGACCCGCTGTCCGATGTCGGGCTCAAGGACATCACGGCGCATGTCAATTTCACTGCCATGGCGCTGGCTGCCCAGGACGCAGGGCTCGCGGTGCTCGGTTACACATCGCAGGCCCGTTTTCTGCTGAACTGCGGGATCGTCGGATTGATGGAGCAGGCAGACATCCCGGCCCGGACTCACGCCGCGCGTCTCATCCACGAGCACGAGATGGGCGAGCTGTTCAAGGTCATGGGCTTGGCGGCAGCCCCAGGTTTCGATGCGCTGGGCTTTGCGGTGGGCGATCGCTCGCGCATGCTTTAGGGCTGCCCATGCTGCGGTGGGTGTTGGTGGTCCTGCTGGCGCTGCTGCTCATCAGCTGGGCGCAGCCGCTGCTCAGGCGGATGGGGCTGGGGCGGCTGCCGGGCGACTTTCGTTTCAGGCTCTTCGGCCGTCAGTGGGAGCTGCCTTTGGCCTCGACCCTGGTGCTGAGCTTTCTGGTGTGGCTGTTGATGAAGGCGCTCTGAAGACGACTTGAGGGTGATTCGCCTGGCGCTACTCTTGGATCTGCCACCGGGCGCTGCACTTGCGGCAGCAGACGGAGACGCGCTTTTTCAGGCTGTCCACGGCAACCAGGGTCAGCCGTCCATAGGTGCCGCAGTCTGCGCAGCGCGCCTGGTTGGCGATCGACTCGGCGCGCAGCAGCAGGTAGAGATAGCGGCGCAGTGCCCACGCGCCCGCCGCAACGCACACGACAGCCGCCGCGGCATTGAACAGGCGCTGGCCGCTGGGCAGGCTGGACATGAGCTCGAGGCAGGCCATGAACCCCAGCACGGAAAGCACGAGCAGCACCAGCTGGGCGTGACCCGCGAGCAGTTCGCGCTGATACCAGCTGCGAAACCCAATCTCCTGGATTCCCTCAGCCAGGGACCTGTTGAGCAGGGTCGGACCCTGGCGACGGCTGTTCACGAGAGCGCCTCGATTCGGGCCTGGTGGATGCGTTGGCCGATCTCAGGCCCCTTGAGACCCTGGGCGGCGGCGAGTTCGGCAATGGCGGTCGTGTTGACTGCGCAGGCTTGCCTGTGTGCCTCGAGCAGCCGGGCGGCCTGCGGGTAGGCGTCCTGCTCGCGCCCCAGTCGTCCGCGCGCGTCGCACTCGCAGGCCAGCAGGATCTCGCCCAAGCGCTGAGGTCGGCGCCAGGCATCCAGGCGGTCCAGCAGCCGAACGGTCGCCGCTGCCGAAAGGCCGAGGCTTGCGTGGATGTGGCCGTGCTCGCGGGCCACGATGGCCGCGAGCTCCCGGCACTCCTGCGGCACTCTCAGCCGCAGGCTGAGTTCCTCGAGCAGCCGCGCGCTGCGTCCCTCATGCCCGAGATGGCGTGGCCATTGGTCTTTCGGGGTCAGGCCTTTTCCCAGGTCATGGCACAGCGCCGCGAAGCGCACCGGCAGCGATGCCTTCACCTGGGCTGCAGTGTCGAGAACCATCATCAGATGGATGCCCGTGTCGACTTCGGGGTGATGCTGAGCCGACTGGGGAACGCCCCAGAGCCGGTTGACCTCGGGCAGCAGGCGCTCGAGCGCCGAGCAGTCGCGCAGCACCGCCAGCATCCGGCTCGGCCGGCGCTCCATCAGGCCTTTGCAGAGCTCCTGCCAGACCCGCTCGGGCACCAGGGCATCCACCTCGCCCGCCTGAACCATCTGTCGGCACAAATCCATGGTTTCGGGGGCGACTGTGAAATCGGGCCATCTCGCTGCGAAGCGCGCCAGCCTCAGGATGCGAACCGGGTCCTCGGCGAAGGCGGGACTCACATGCCTGAGGATGCGCGCCTGCAGGTCGGCCTGCCCGCCCCAGGGATCGATGACGCGACCGTCGGCGTCCTGCGCCATGGCATTGATCGTCAGGTCCCGGCGGCGCAGGTCATCCTCCAGGGTGACGGACGGATCAGCGTGAAACTCGAAGCCGTGATAGCCCCGCGCTGTCTTGCGCTCGGTGCGGGCCAGCGCCACTTCTTCATGCGTGCCTGGGTGCAGGAAGACCGGAAAGTCCCGCCCCACGGGCACATAGCCCAGCGCAGCAAGTTCCTCGGCTCGCGCGCCCACGGCCACCCAGTCGCGGTCTCCTGCGGGCTCGCGCAGCAGCGCATCGCGCACCGCCCCACCCACGAGATAGAGGCGCCAGGCATCGCCGCCGTTCCGGCTTTCACTCATGGCAAGAGCCTGTCCGATTCCTTGGGTCTGGGCTAGCGCCTGCCCGCCTTGATGCGCAGCGCGTCAAGTCGAGCGCAGCCGCGCCCGGGATCGAGATACCCGGGGCCGATGGCGCGCAGGCTCGCAGCCTGGATTCCGATGTCGGCCAGGCCGGGCAAGTCGCCGCTGGCCACGTTGGGCACGCGCATGGAGGCCAGGTTGTCGCGCGACATCAGCGGCTGGCCCGGCATGGCCTCCATGATCATGGCCTGAACCGTGGCGAGCAACCCTGGCAAGGGAACGACAGGGCGCGGCCTGCCGCTCCATTGCCCGGCAAGCCGCACCAGGTCGGCCAGTGTGAATACCTCCGGCCCTGCGCACTCCAGCAGGCCTGGCATTGCCTGGGGCCGCAGCAGGCCATGGACCAGAGCACGCGCCACGTCCTCAACCCAAACGGGTTGGAAGCGCGATGAGGCGCCCGCCAGCGGAACCATGGGCGCCAGGGCCTGAAGCGCAGCAAATGTGTTGAGGAAGCGGTCCCGGGCGCCAAAGATGACTGAAGGGCGAAGGATCGTCAGCTGAGGGCCCAGCGGCTGCAACGCCGCCTCGCCGTTGGCCTTGCTTCGCAGGTAAAGCGAGGGAGCGTCCCGTCCGACGCCCAGTGCGCTGACATGGAGCACCTGCCCGGTGCCCGCTTGCCTGCAGGCCCGGGCCAGCAGCGTGGGCAGGATGACATGGGCCTGCTCGAAGTCCGGGCCGGAGCCCTGGAGGATGGCCACCAGGTTGACCACAGCGCTGGCTTGCCGCACCAGGCCGTGGAGCGTTGCCGGGTCGTTGATGTTGGCCTGGACGACCTGCACGCTGGGCAGGTGCTGGATGCCGCGTGCGCGGGACGGCCGCCGGGTGGGCACGATGAGCGTGCTGCCAGCCGGTGCGGCACGGGTCCATTGCTCACAAAAGGACTGGCCCACGAAGCCGCTGCCGCCCAACAGCAGCACGCGGTGCGGCGCTGCCATGCGAGCGGGCGGGACTTGGGTCTGGGCGAAGGTGTTCATGACGGCATCATCTCAGGGAATCGTGCGGTCGGGCTGGGGCGCGGCAGCCTCGCGCGGGCCAATCGTGCCGCCCAGTCGCGCCCGCAGCGACACCGACCCCTGGCCGAGGACGGCCGCATAGAGGGTCGCATTGCTCAGCACCTTCTTCACATAGTCCCTCGTCTCGGCAAAGGGAATCGTCTCCGCCCAGGCTGCGGCCTCGATCGGCGGCCCTTCTCGCCAGCGACGCGGCCGGCCCGGTCCGGCGTTGTAGGCGGCCGCAGCCATGGGCTGAGAGCCGCCGAAGTCATCGAGCACGATCTTGAGGAAGGCAGTGCCGATGCGAAGGTTCGCGTCCCGCTGCGTGATCATCTCCTGCGTGAATGGCATCCCGATGCGCTTGGCGGTCCATCGGGCCGTTGCCGGCATGACCTGCATGAGCCCCGCGGCACCCACATGCGAACGCGCGTCTGCCAGAAAGCGAGACTCCTGCCGGATGAGCCCGTAAACATAGGCCGGATCGACCCCAAGCTCGCCGGACTTGGCCATCACCTCACTCCTGAAGGGCGTCGGAAAGCGCTGCGAAAGGTCGACTTCCTGGCGGGTTCGGTCGCTGGTGTTGATGCAGCGATCCCAGACTTCGCGCTCACAGGCCCGCGCCGCCGCAGCCAGGAGCTCCCGGTCGTTCATGCCGCGCAGGCTGAAGTTCCACTCTCGAACGCCCTCCTGGCGCAATCCAAGCTCAACCAGGCGCAGGGCTCGGGTCAAGCCGGCGTGCTGCATCGCGCCTTGTTTCTCAGGGGTGGTCAGAGAGTCGGGCCTGGCTGGCAGGGACAGGGGCTGCCCCAGCTCTTCCATGGCAAGCTTGCCGTAGAAACTCAGAGGCGAGGCGATGGACTGCAGGATGCGGCGGGACTCGTCGCGCTGGGCCTGTCCGGCAGGCCCCGACCGCGCCGTTTGGACCAGAGCCCGGGCGCGCCAGTACTGCCAGGCGCTGTCCTGCTGCTCCCTGGGGCTCATCGCTTCGACCGACCTCAGGATCAATCGGTGCGAGGTCGCGTCCGGGGCACGCAGCGATGCCCGCACACTCCACGCCAGAACATCGTCGGACCAAGCCACGGGTTGGCCGCTTCGGTCGGCCGCCTCCCATGCGCGGCGATAGTGCTGAGCTGCGTCGGTCTGGCCCTTGAGTGCCGCCTGGCGGCCGATCTGTCCCCACACCCAGGCCTGCCATGTGGCGGGCATCTGCTGCGACCAGCGGCCGGTGAGTTGCTTGGCAGCAGCCTCGGGCGATTCCTGGGCCATGCGGGCCACAGCCAGACCGGCCAGCGCGCCGGCACTGGCCGCAGGCCAGTGGCCCGGGCCGCCCAGAGCTCGAGAGGCGTGATCGATGGCCTCGCTGACCGCCTTGGCCACAGCAGGCTCCAGCAATTCGGCCGTTTGCCGGGCCACGCGCGGCCGGTTGGCTTCTAGCGCATCCTGCAGCTTGCGCCAGGTGGCCTCAGGCGGAAGGATTCCGGCGCGAGTGAGGGCCTGACCCATCAGGCGGCACCCCTCATCGGCTTCCCGCTGGGCCAGCCACGCAGCCAGCGCCCGAGGCCGAATGTCCGACTGGGCTCGACCGAGCTCGTGCTCGGCCAGGATCGAGAAGCAAGTCACCTCCCGGTCGTCATTCATCCGAAAGCGAGGCATGTCGCGCAGGAAGTCGGCCCAGGCGCGGCGTCGTCCCAACTCGAGCAGCCAGTCGTTGCGCAGACGATCTTCCACATAGCTGCCCGGCCAGCGTTGATAGAACTGTTCGACTTCGGCAGGGCTGGCCGCGGACAGCCTGAGCCCCAAATGCCAATAGTCGATCCATGGAGTCAGGAGATGGCCCTGGCGCTGCGCCTGCTCAAGCAACTTCTCCAGGCGAGCGCGATCTCGGCGCTTGAGTGCATCTCGTGCGTCCTGCATGAGCGGATCGCTCCCGGGCTGCGCCGGGGCCGCGGCGCGCGGCGCTTGGGTGATGGGCGGGCTGGGTGTCTGCGCGCAGGACCCGGCTGCCCATATCGCCGACAATCCCGCGAGCAGGCTGGACCCAAGGCACCTTTTCGCATTGATCATGGTGCCGAAGTTTGCACGAGGATGCGGATCTCATGCCGATCAACTTCAAACTCGACCCCACCGCCGACAAGCCGTTGCTGCGCCGTCAGTTGCAGCTTGAGCGGCAGAACATGGTGGACCGGCCCCTGCGCGCAGAGCAACTGCAGGAGGTCATGCAGGTGTGGCTGTTGGGCCGCAGCGAGGTGGCCATTGGCGCCTATTGGCCGATCAAGGGCGAGTTTGACGCGCTGCCGGCGCTCTACCGTTGGGCCGAGGCGGACGGGCAGCGCATCATCGGCCTGCCCGTGATCTTGCGCCCCCACAAACAACTGCGTTTTCATGCCTGGTGGCCGGGCTGCCCCATGGAGGAGGATGCCTATGGCATTCCCAAGCCCAAGGACACGCCGCAGTTTGAGCCCCAACTGCTGCTGGTGCCGTGCGTGGGCTTCGGCCCGAGGGGCTGCCGGTTGGGCTACGGGGGCGGGTTCTATGACCGCACGCTGGCTGAGCTGAGGCCCCGGCCCGTGACCGTGGGCCTGGCCTATGGCCACGGCCATGTGCCTTGGCTCAAGCCCGAGCCGCACGATGTGCCGCTGGACGTGATCCTGACCGAAGACGGCGTGGCCTGGCAGCGGGCCGATTGAGCCGGCGCTTCGACGCCGCCGTGGCGCTGCGCTTCTTCAGCCGCTAGGAGCTGGCCAGCCGGCGGCAGATCTCCAGCACCGCCGAGCTCTGGTTCATCGTGTAGAAGTGAAGCCCCGGAACGCCGGCGGTGCGCAGTTGGTCGCACAGGTCGGTGATCACATCCAGGCCGAAGGCTCGGATGCTGGAGGCATCGTCTCCGTAGGACTGCAGCCGCAGGCGCATCCATCGTGGGATCTCCGTGCCGCAGTTGTCGGCAAAGCGGATGATGCCGCTGCTGTTGGTGATGGGCATGATGCCCGGCACGATGGGAATGTCCACGCCCAGGGCGTAGACGTCGTCGACGAACCGGAAGTAGGCGTCGGTGTTGAAGAACATCTGGGTGATGGCTGAGTTCGCCCCGGCTCGAACCTTGGTGGCGAAGGCCTTGATGTCGTCCTGCGGCGAGCGAGCCTGCGGATGCATTTCCGGATAGGCCCCGACTTCGATGCGAAAGTGGCTGCCGGTTTCGGCGCGAATGAAGGCTACCAGGTCGCTGGCGTGGCGGAATTCCCCGAAGCCCCCGTAGCCGCTGGGCAGATCGCCCCGCAGCGCCACGATGCGCCTGATGCCATCGGCTTTGAATTGACTCAGCTTGTGGGCAATGGAGCTGCGGGTGGCGCCGATGCAGCTGAAGTGTGGCGCCGCCTCGTGTCCTTCGGCCATGATGGCACGAACAGTCTGCAGGGTTCCTTCCTGGGTCGAGCCTCCGGCACCGTAGGTCACCGAGCAGAACTCTGGCTTGAGTGCGTAGAGCTCCTGCCGCGCGGCAGCGAGCTTGGACGAACCATCCTCGGTTTTCGGGGGAAAGAACTCGAGGCTCAGGGGCAGGCCGATGGGGGATGCGGTGGGCATGGTGCAGGCTCCGATCGTTTTTCTCAGGCCGTCGGCTGGTGGCGCAGCAGTGCAAAGTGCTCGATATTGCCGTCGCCGCCCCGGATGGCGCTGGGCAGCCAGGCGAGAACCTGGAGACCCAGTGCCTGCGCGGCGATGCGCATGCGTGGCTCGATTTCGTGCACCGGCGCTTCGGGCTTGACGATGCCGCCCTTGCCGATGTGTTGCGGTTGCAGCTCGAACTGGGGCTTGACCAGCATCAGCAGACGGC
>CAYYYC010000059.1:0-1090 GCA_964475695.1 uncultured Rubrivivax sp. | reverse complement strand
GCCATCGGCGGCCAGCAATTTCACCAACGCTGGCCAGACCAAGATTTGGGAGATGAAGGACAGGTCGCCGACGATGAGCTCGAAGCCCGCAGACGGACAATCGGCGCCGAGCCGCTCGCGGGTCAGTTCACGGGCGTTGAGACCTTCGATCGCAGTCACGCGGGGATCGGTCCGCAGGCGTGGCAGCAACTGCCCGTGGCCCACATCCACGCCGACCACGCGAGCAGCCCCTCGCGCCAGGAGCACGTCGGTGAAGCCGCCGGTGCTCTGCCCCACATCGAGCGCGGCCGACCCGCGAGGATCGAGGCCCAGCGCCTCCAGAGCTGCCTCGAGCTTGAGTCCCGCGCGGGAGGCCCAGCGCAACTCGGCGCCATCGATGATCCGCAACTCGCACCCCGGGGGCAGTTCCTGGCCGGCCTTTTTCGGGTCCCGCCAGGTCTGGCTGTCGGTGCGCCAACGCACCGCACCGCTTTCGATCAGCCGAGCCGCGGCCGATCGGCTGGGAGCCATGCCCTGCTGCAGCAGCATGAGATCGGCGCGCATGGAGTCGGGCCAGGCGGATGTCTCGCGCGGGTGCTCGAGGCGGGATCAAGGCCCGCCCAAGACCCGTCGTCCGGCCTCAATAGCGGTAGGTGTCGGCCTTGTAGGGGCCTTCACGGTTCACGCCGATGTAGGCCGCCTGCTCCTCGGAGAGTTCCGTCAGCATCGCACCCACCTTCTTGAGGTGCAGGCGAGCGACCTTTTCATCGAGATGCTTGGGCAGCACATAAACCTTGCCGGCCTCGTAGCGGTCCTTCTTGGTGAACAACTCGATCTGCGCGATGGTCTGGTTGGCGAAGGACGAAGACATCACGAAGGATGGGTGGCCAGTGGCGCAGCCCAGATTGACCAGGCGCCCCTTCGCCAGCAGCGTGATCTTCTTGCCGTCGGGGAAGACGACATGATCCACCTGCGGCTTGATTTCGTCCCATTGGAGCTTTTCGAGCGAGGCCACATCGATCTCGTTGTCGAAGTGCCCGATGTTGCACACGATCGCCTCATCCTTCATGGCGGCCATGTGCTCGTAGCGGATCACATTCTTGTTGCCTGT
>CAYYYC010000058.1:10540-10913 GCA_964475695.1 uncultured Rubrivivax sp. | reverse complement strand
CCCCAGAGCCACCAGCGCGTACCTGCTGCCGAGCACCAGGCCGTTGATGATCTGTTGGATGAAGGTGTCCATCTGCCGAAAGGCCGCGACGCCGTGGGGAGGGAATTAGACACCACCGCCATGCCCCGCCACCCCCGGGGGGTTCCCGGTGCCTGCGCCGGCCCATGCCCGATAGCATCGCCACCCATGGACCTGAGCAAAAGACACTTTCTGCGCTGCGCCGCCTGTGCGCCCCTGTGGGCTGCCGGCGCAGCCTCTGCGGGCCCACGGCCGGCGCAGCAGCTCCACGACATCTTTGCGCGCCACTGGGAGGCCGTGGCGCGGCTGGCGCCCGAATGGGGCACATTTCGCGGCGACCACCGGTTTGGCGGCG
>CAYYYC010000058.1:3052-10530 GCA_964475695.1 uncultured Rubrivivax sp. | reverse complement strand
TGGGTCCCGAGGCCGAGGCGCGTCGCGTGCAGCTGCTCGGCGGCTTCCTGCGCGAAGCCCACGCCATCGAGGCCACAGCGCTCGACGCGCGGGACCGCCTGTCGCGGCAGATGTTCCTGCAAAACCTCCGGCAGCAGCTCGACCTCGCCCGGTTCGAGGGCTACCGCAGCATGAACCTGGGCGCGCTGCGCGGGCCGCACACGCTGTTGTCGGGCCTGCTGCAGCAGCAACCGGTGGACACACCCGAGCAGCGCGAGCAGGTGTTGGCGCGACTGTCCCAACACCCGCGCCGCATCGACCAGGAAATCGCCCAGCTGCTCAGGGCCCGGGATCTGGGCTGGGTCAGCGCACGCCCCGTGCTGGAGCGGGTGCTGGCACAACTCGACGGACAGATCCGCGCCGATGTGGCCACGGGCCCGTTCATGGACCCGTGGCGGCGGCTGCCCAAGTCGCTGGACCCGGCCGCGGCCGCGCAATGGCGGCAGCGCGCCGAAGAGGCGGTCCGGCGCGACGTGATTGCGCCATTGCTCAAGCTGCGCGACATGGTGGCCAGGGATCTGCTGCCCCAGGCGCCGGACCAGGCAGGCCTGCTGCGCTACCCGGATGGGGCGGCCGTGTACGCCGAGCTGGTGCGCCAGAACACGACGACCTCGCTTTCGCCGCAGCAGCTGCACGACACCGGCCGCGAGCAGCTGGAGATGCTGCACGCCGAATTCGCCAAGCTGCGGCAGCGCATGGGTCTGCAGGGCGGGTTTGCCGAGGCGCTCAAGGCCTTGAGCACGCCTGAGCATTACTTTGCCTCGCCTCAGGCGATGCTGATTGGCTACCGCGCCGTGGCCAAGCAGCTTGACCCGTGGATGCCGCGTCTTTTCATGGAGTTGCCCCGCAGCAGCTATGGCATTCGCCCCATGGCAGAGCACCTGGGGCCGGGTGCGGCCGACAACTACACCGGGCCGCCCCTGGATGGCAGTGGGCCGGGCTGGTACAACGCCAATGTGCTGGCCTACCAGCGCCGGCAGAAGTGGGCGCTGCCCTCGCTGGTGGCCCACGAAACCGTGCCGGGCCACCACCTGCAGGTGGCGCGAGCGCGCGAGCTCGGAGAGCTGCCGGCGTTTCGCCGGGGGGGCGGCTACACCGCCTTCTCTGAAGGCTGGGCGCTGTATGCGGAGCGGCTCATGGACGAGGTTGGCTTCTACGAAACGCCCGAGGACCGTTGGGGCTTCCTGCAGGCCCAGGCGTTTCGTGCGGCCCGGCTGGTGGTGGACACCGGGCTGCATGCGCTGGGCTGGTCGCGCCAGCAGGCGATCGACTTCATGAACGCCCAGGTCGGCGAGAACCCGGTGTTCATGGTCGCCGAGGTCGACCGCTACATCTCCACGCCCGCTCAGGCCCTGGCCTACATGACCGGGCAGCTGCACATCCTGGAGGAGCGAGAGAAGGCGCGCCGAGCGCTGGGATCGCGCTTCGACCTGAGGCGCTTCAACAATGCCGTGATCGACAACGGCGCGGTGCCCCTGGACGTGCTGTCGCAGCTGCTCGGGCAGTGGGCCGGCGCCCCGTCGGCCAGAGGAGCGGGGTGATCGGCGCGGCCGCGCGGCCCTGCGCCGAGCGCCCGGTCCTCAGCTCTGGCGCTGCACCTGGCGCATGTGCGCGCTGGCCTGCAGCGCGATGTCCTGACGCTGCTGCGAGCTCAGCCGCTGCAGATTCCTCACCTGCATGACCATGCGCGGGTTGCGGGCCAGCGCATCCTCGTGGCGCATGAGGAAATCCCAATACAGCGTCGTGTAGGGACAGGCCCGCTCGCCCGTGGCCTGGGCGGGGTCGTAGCGGCAGCCCTTGCAGTGGTTGCCCATGCGCTGAAGATACTTTCCAGAGGCCGCATAGGGCTTGCTGGCCATGAGGCCGCCGTCGGCAAACTGGCTCATGCCCAGGGTGTTGGGCAGTTCCACCCACTCCACCGCATCCACGTAGACGCTGAGGTACCAGGCGTGCACAGCCTTGGGATCCACGCCCAGCAGCAGCGCATACAGGCCGGTGACCATCAGGCGCTGGATGTGGTGCGCGTAGCCGTGCTCCAGGGTGATTTCCAAGGCATCCCGCAGGCAGGCCATGTCGGTGCGGGCGGTCCAGAAGAATGCCGGCAGCTGACGATTCGCGGCCAATGCGTTGCGGTCCAGATACTCGGGCATGTGCAGCCAGTAGATGCCGCGGACATATTCGCGCCAACCCAGGATCTGCCGAATGAAACCCTCCACCGAGGGCAGATCGGCATGGCCGCGGGCGTGTGCCTCCTGCGCCGCCTCAACCACTTCCCGCGCCGTGAGGAGCTTGAGATTGAGCGCGGCCGACAGGTGCGAGTGGAAGAGCCACGCCTGGCCCTCCCACATCGCGTCCTGCCATCGGCCGAAATGGGGCAGGCGCTCTTCGATGAAACGCTGCAGCGAGGCCAGGGCCTGTTCGCGGGTGACAGGCCAGGCGAAGTGCTTCAGCGAGCCGGGGTGGCCGGCAAATCGCGCCTCCACCATCGCCAGCACTTCCTGCGTGATGGGATCCGGCGGAAAGCGAGAAGGCTCGGGGATGGGGGGCGGGCCATCCTTGCCGAAGGCCTGACGGTTCTCGGCGTCAAAGTTCCACTGCCCGCCCAGGGGCTTGCCCTCGCTCATCAGGATGCCCGTCTTGTGGCGAAGCTCGCGGTACCAGTACTCCAGGCGCAGCTGCTTGCGGCCTCGGGCGTGCGCCGCAAACTCCCGCACCGTGCTGAAGAAGTGCCGGTCCTCGTGGATCTGCAGCCCAAGGCCGGCTTCGGCGGCCACGGCCTTGATCGATTCGAGCACGCGCCAGTCACCCGGTGCGGTCATGGCCAGGGACTGCGGCTGATGGACGGCAATCGCCTGGCGCAATTCGGCCGCCAGCGTGCCCCGGTTGTCTGGGTCGTCAAGCCGCCGGTAGTCCATGCGCCAGCCCGCCTGCGCCAGGGCCTGGGCATGGTGGCGCATCGCTGCGAGAAACAGGGCGATCCGCGGCTTGGAGGACCACACATGGGTCGACTCCTCGGCCACCTCGGCCATCCAAACCCGATCCACGGCCGGGTCGGCACCATCGAAGCAGGAGGCCCGCAGGTCCAGCTGGTCGCCCAGCACGATGATCAGCTGGCGTGTCATGGCGCTGAGGCCCGCCGGCGGCGCGCGGCTTCGGCACGGCAGGCATCGGAGCACGCCTTGACTTCATCCCAGTTCTTGGCCCAAGCCTTGCGCCAGACCATGGGCCGACCGCACACGCTGCAGGGCTTGCTCGGCAGGTGCGACTTGTTGCCGCGAAAGCCGCGGTCGGGTGCCGAAGGCGTGCGCGGCACCGCTACATCACCGCAGCCATCGCCTGGGCCACGCGGTCCACGTTGGCCTGAGTGAGCCCGGCCACGCATATCCGCCCCGAGCGGATCAGGTAGACGGCATGCTCCTGGCGCAATGCATCGACCTGCTGGCCAGACAGCCCGGTGTAGCTGAACATGCCTCGCTGGCTCAGCAGATAGCCCAGCTCCCGGTCGGGCCGCAGTGCCACGAGCCGCTGGTGCAGAGCCCGACGCACATCGATCATCCGCTGGCGCATCTGCTGCAGCTCCTGCTCCCACTGGGTGCGCAGGTCCGCATCCCCCAGCACATGGGCCACGATGCCCGCGGCGTGGAGGGCGGGACTGGAGTAGATGCGCCGCACGGTGTAGCGCAACTGGCCCATCACCAGTTCCGCCTCGGCGCGGCTGGCGCACACGGCCGACAGCGCACCACAGCGCTCGCCATACACGCTCATGCTCTTGGAGAAGGAGTTGGCCACGAAGAAGGTCAGGCCCTGTGCGGCCAGGGCGCGCACCGCGTAGGCATCCTCTTCGATGCCGTCGCCAAAGCCCTGGTAGGCGAGGTCGAGGTAGGGCAGCAGCTCGCGCTCGCGCAGGACCGGGATCAGCTCGTCCCATTGGGCGGTGCTCAGGTCCACGCCGGTGGGGTTGTGGCAGCAGGCGTGCAGCAGCACGACGCTGCGCGGCGGCAGGCCACGCAGGCAGGCCAGCATCTCCGCGAATCGCAACCCGCCGGTGGCCGGGTCAAAGTAAGGGTAGGTCTGGACTTCGAAGCCGCTGCCCTCGAACATCGAGCGATGGTTGTCCCAGGTGGGGTCGCTGACCCACACCCCCGAGCCGGGTGCGCAGAAAGTCGGCCCCGACCTTCAGCCCGCCGGAAGATCCCACCGTCTGGATGGTGGCCACCCGGCCTTCGGTCAGCGCGATGTGGTCCGGGCCCAGCAGCAGGCGCGCCACCTGGCTGCGGCAGGCAGCCTGGCCCTCCATGGGCAGGTAGGCCTTGGGCCCGCCTTCGGCCAGGATGCGCCGCTCGGCTTCCTGCACGCAACGCAACACGGGCAGTCGGCCGTTCTCGTCGAAGTAGATGCCGATGGACAGGTTGACCTTGTGCGGGCGGGCGTCCTGGTTGTAGGCATCCACCAAGGCGAAGATCGGATCGCCTGCGTAGGGGGTGATGTGCTCGAACATGGATGGACCGTCGGGCCGTGGGTGGGCAGAGCCGAGCGACGCTCAGCCCAGGGCAGCCTCGATGTCGGAGGCAAGCTTGGCCGGCGCATCCTGCGTCGCATACCGGCGAATAACCCGGCCGTCGCGGCCGACCAGGAACTTGGTGAAGTTCCACTTGATTCCCTCGGAGCCCAGCAGGCCCGGCGCTTCGGACTTCAGCCACGCAAACAGCGGGTGGGCCTGCGGGCCGTTGACCTCCACCTTGGCCATCATCGGAAAGCTCACGCCGTAATTGCGCTGGCAGAAGGTGGCGATCTCGGCGTTGTCCTTGGGGTCCTGGCCGCCGAACTGATTGCAGGGAAAGCCGATGATGGTCAGGCCCCGGTCGCCATAGCGGGTCCACAAGTCCTGCAGGCCGGCAAACTGCGGCGTGAAGCCACAAGCGCTGGCGGTGTTGACCACCAGAACCACGCGGCCTTGAAAGTCCGCCAGTGCCACGGGGTGGCCGCCGATGTCGTTGGCGCTGAAGTCGCTCAGGGTTTTGCTCATCCGGACATCCTATGCGAAGGCCGACGGTGGCGCCTCAGTCCCACGCGGCAAGCCAGGCCGAAGCCACGATGAACACCCCCCCCAACCACAGAGCCGGGGTGAAGGAGGCCGCCCCCAAGGCGGCGGCCGAAACCGCCGCAAACAGCACCTCGGTGAGCATGATCACCGCGGTGCGGTGGGCTGGCAGCCTCGATGCGCCGTACTGAAGACTGAGGTTGGCCGCCAGAAATGCAACACTGAGCGCCAGCGCATACGGCCACCACTGCGGGCCGTTGGCCCAGTCGGGCGCGGTCAGGATCCGGGCTTGGTTCAAGGCCAGGCCCACCAGGCCAGCCACCAGGGCCCCACCGATGAACATGGCGGCCGCGCGCGCGGCCTCGCTGCGGGACTGTTCACGGCGCACCATGATGTTGTTGAGCGCGAATGAAAAGCCGCCCAGAATGGCCAGCCCGTCGGCCAGGCTGAAGGCCGCGCTCCAGGTCGCGGCGCCATCCTGGGGCCACAGCACGATCGCCGCCCCCGCCAACCCCAGAGCCACACGCATCAGCGCGCGCGGAGTGATCGGCTCATCAAGCAGCACCCGCGCCAGCAGCACCGCCCAAAGCGGCATCAGGTAGAACAGCAGCACCACGCGCACCACGTCGCCGATGCTCACGGCCCAGTTGAAGGCTGCGTTGGTGGTGCCCGCCGCCGCAACCAACACCCAGAGCGCGCTGGGGCGCAGCAATTCCGCGATGCTGCGCGGACGGGCGGCCAGCAGCAGCACCGAGATCGCGCCATAAACCACGGCCGTGGCCCACAACGGATGCAGCCCCAGCTCGTCAAGGCGCCGAAACGGCCACCACGACAAGCCCCAGACCAGCGCGTTGAGGACTAGGGCTGCGGCTGCGAGGCCTTGCGCCGGCGCCACCAGATCACAGCCACCACGACGGCGGCAATCCCGAGAACCACGAAGATGCCGACCTGGAATTGGCGCAGCACACCGCACATCCAGTCGCGATTGAGGGCGCCGAAGTAGCCCAGGTAGACCCAGATCGGCACGCTGATGAGCGCCGCAAAGCCGTCCATCATCAGCCAGGTCCCGAAGGAAACGCGGCGCGACATGCCCGCGGAAAAGAACACCGGCGTGCGCAGCCCGGGCAGGAAACGGGCCACGAACATCACCCACTTGCCGTACTTCTGGAACAGCTGCGCCGCCCGCTCGAAGCGCTCCGGGGTGAGCACGCTGCGAAAGCCCGGCAGGGTCTGGATCCGCTGCCCGTAAACGCGGCCCAGGGTGAAGATCAGACCGTCACCCACGAGCACGCCCGCCATGCCCACGGCAAACATCAAGTGCGGGTCCGCATAGCCAAGCCCTGCGATCACCCCCCCGGTGACCAGAGTGACATCTTCAGGCACAGGCACGCCGAAGCCGCAGATCAGCAGCATCACGAACACGGCCAGGTAGCCGTACTCGGTGAAGATGGGCATGAGGAAATTGAAGACTTCCATGCGGGCCTGAGAACGCGGCGGTGGGGGTGGGGAATTGCCCTGGCCGACCGCGCCAAGCGCGCCAGCCCGGGGCGGTTTATAGCACCCGAATGATCGGTGCCCGCAGGCAAGCCCTGACAGTCTGTAGGATCATGCGTCATGCCGCGTCCGATCCAGGCCCTGATCCACCCCGACGCGCTGCAGCACAACCTGCAGCGGGCCAAGGCCGAAGCCGCCGGCGCCCGCGTCTGGTCGGTGGTCAAGGCCAACGCCTACGGCCACGGCATCGAGCGCGCCTTTGACGGGCTGCGCGGCAGTGACGGGTTTGCGGTGCTCGACTGTGAGGAGGCCCGGCGCCTGAGGGCCCTGGACTGGCGCGGGCCCATCCTGATGCTGGAGGGCTGCTTCGAGCCGCGCGACCTTGAGTTGTGCTCCCGCCTGCAGCTGTGGCATGTGGTGCACACGGCGGAACAGATCGATTGGCTGGCCGCCCACAAGACGCACCAGCCGCATCGGGTCTTTCTGAAGATGAACAGCGGCATGAACCGCCTGGGCTTCACCGGGCCGGGCCTGCGGAGCGCCTGGGCGCGACTGAACTCGCTGCCCCAGGTCGACGAGATTTCGCTGATGACGCACTTTGCGGACGCCGATGGGCCGCGCGGCATCGCGCACCAGATGCAGGCGTTTGCGCAAGCCACCGCCGATCTGCCGGGCGAGCGCACCCTGGCCAACAGCGCCGCCGTGCTTCGCCATGCCCAAAGTGCCGACGTGGCGGCGGATTGGGTCCGCGCCGGCGTCATGCTCTACGGCAGCGCCCCGGATTCTCCCGAGGGGACGGCGGCCCGATGGGATCTGCAGCCCGGGATGACGCTCCGCAGCCGCGTGATTGCCGTGCAGCACCTGCGCCAGGGCGACTCCGTGGGCTATGGCAGCGTCTACACGG
>CAYYYC010000058.1:1030-3042 GCA_964475695.1 uncultured Rubrivivax sp. | reverse complement strand
GCGTCGTGGCCTGCGGCTATGCCGACGGCTACCCGCGGCATGCGTCGCAAGGCACGCCGGTGCTGGTGGATGGCACGCGCTGCGCGCTGGTGGGTCGGGTCAGCATGGACATGCTCACTGTGGACCTGTCCGCGGCCCCGAATGCCGGAGTCGGCAGCTCGGCGACGCTGTGGGGCGTGGGCCCTGACGGCTCGGTGCTGTCGATCGATGAGGTGGCTCAGGCCAGCGGCACCATCGGCTACGAGCTGATGTGCGCCTTGGCGGCCCGAGTGCCGGTGCAGGTCGAGCCGTGCCCCGAATCGCCTTCCATCTGAATCCGGCCGAGCTGGAGTACAGCGCGATCCGGGCCCAGGGCGCGGGCGGCCAGAATGTCAACAAGGTCAGCAATGCCGCGATGCTGCGCTTCGATGTGGGGGCTTCGTCGCTGCCCGAGGCGCTGAAAGCCCGGGTGCTGGGGCTGCGGGACCAGCGTGTCTCGGCCGATGGGGTCATCGTGATCAAGGCCCAGGAGTTCCGCAGCCTGCCGATGAACCGCCAGGCTGCGCTGGGGCGCCTGATGGCGTTGCTGCAGGAGGCCGCGCAGACCCCCGCCAGCCGCCGAGCCACGCGGCCCACCCGCTCATCGGTTCAGCGTCGGCTGCAGGCCAAGGCCCGGGACTCGCGGGTCAAGGCGCTGCGCCGGGTGGTGCAGCGGGCCCCGGAATGAGCCGCCCGCGCGGGTGCCCCGGGCCGCGGCCGGGATCCAGGCTCATGGACTGAGCCTTGGCCGTGCCATGATGGGCGCATGGCCAAGGACAAGACCCTCTTCAGCTGTGCCGAATGCGGCGGCACCACGCCCAAGTGGCTGGGCCAATGCCCGAGCTGCCAGGCCTGGAACACGCTGACCGAAACCGCAACGCCCGCGGCCGGCTCGGGCAGGAACCGCTTCGAATCCCTGGCCCGCAGCGCCCCCATCGCGCGCCTGGCCGACATCGAGGCGCAGGATGTCCTGCGAACGCCCACAGGCCAGGAGGAGCTGGACCGGGCGTTGGGCGGCGGCATCGTGCCCGGCGGCGTGGTGCTCATCGGAGGCGACCCGGGCATCGGCAAAAGCACCCTGCTGCTGCAGGCTGCCGAGTCGCTGTCCGCTCGGCTTCAGGTCCTGTATGTCACCGGGGAGGAATCGGGCGCGCAGGTGGCCCTTCGAGCGCGACGGCTCGGGCTCACGGGCGCGCAGGTGCAGGTGCTGGCTGAAATTCAGCTCGAGCGCATCCTTTCGGCCATAGGCCAACACCAACCGGCCCTGGTCATCATCGACTCCATACAGACGCTCTACTCTGAGCAGCTCACCAGCGCCCCAGGCTCCGTGGCTCAGGTTCGCGAGTGTGCGGCGCAGCTCACCCGCACGGCCAAGGCCGGCGGCTGTGCCATGGTTCTGGTGGGTCATGTGACCAAGGAAGGCTCTCTGGCCGGTCCAAGGGTGCTGGAACACATCGTGGACACGGTGCTGTATTTCGAAGGCGACACCCATTCGAGCTTCCGGCTCGTGCGCGCGATCAAGAACCGCTTCGGCGCGGTCAACGAGATCGGTGTCTTTGCGATGACCGAGCGCGGGCTCAAGGGTGTGGCCAACCCCAGCGCGATCTTCCTGTCCACCCACGAGGCGCCGGTGCCCGGCTCCTGTGTGCTGGTCACGCTGGAGGGCACTCGGCCGATGCTGGTGGAGATCCAGGCCCTGGTGGACAGCGGCGGCCCCTCCCCGCGGCGGCTCTCCGTGGGCCTGGAGCGCGACCGCCTGGCCATGCTTCTGGCGGTGCTGCACCGCCACGCGGGCGTGGCCTGCATGGATCAGGATGTCTTCGTCAACGCCGTGGGCGGCGTGCGCATCAGCGAGCCGGCGGCCGACCTCGCCGTCCTGCTGGCCATTCACAGCAGCCTGCGCGCGCGCGCTCTGCCGCGCGGCTTCATCGCCTTTGGCGAAGTGGGCCTGGCCGGTGAAGTGCGGCCTGCGCCCCGCGGACAGGAGCGCCTGC
>CAYYYC010000058.1:0-1020 GCA_964475695.1 uncultured Rubrivivax sp. | reverse complement strand
TCCAGCGCCATCGTTCCCAAGGCCAATCTGCCGAAGAAGCCGATCGAGGGCCTGGCGGTGCATGGGGTGGAGCGGATCGAAGAGGCCATGGAATGGGTTCGCAGCCACCAGCGCCCGCCCGGCGGCACTCGGTAACATTTCAGCCATGCGACCCTTGCCGCTGCGCCTCGGCGCCTCCACCCTCCTGAGCTGGGCTTTGGCACTCGGGGCCTTCGTGTCGGGCTACTGGCTCTACGGCTGGCCCGGGCTGATCCTGGCCTTCACCATGGTCGTCTTCTGGCTGCTGCTGCAGTTCAGCCGGGCTCTGCGCGTCATGCGCACCGCAGCCACTCGGCCCGTGGGTCTGGTCGACAGCGCGCTCATGGCCCACACCAGGCTGCACCGGGGCATGAAGATGCTGCGGGTTCTGCGGGAGACCAAGAGCCTCGGGCGCCGCCTTGCCCATCCGAGCCCCGGAGCGCACGAGTCCTGGGAGTGGCAGGACAGCGGCGGGGACTCGGTCGTGGTCGACTTTGCGCATGGGCGCTGCGTCGGCACCAGCCTCGTTCGGGGCGGCGCAGCGCCCCAGCCCCAGGCGCAGGCCCCACACCTTCCCACCTAGAATTGTCTTCTCCCGCACGAGCAAGGACCGGACATGGGCATGGAAGACCGCGACGGCAAGATCTGGATGGACGGCCGTTTGATCGACTGGCGCGATGCCAAGATCCATGTGCTGACCCACACCCTGCACTACGGCTGCGGCGCCTTCGAGGGGGTCCGGGCCTACAACACGGCCCAGGGCACCGCCATCTTCCGTCTGCGCGAGCACACCGAGCGGCTGTTCAACAGCGCCAAGATCCTGCGCATGAAGATTCCGTTCTCGATTGAAGAGGTCGAGGAGGCGCAGAGGCAGGTGGTTCGCGAGAATCGGCTGGAGAGCTGCTACATCCGTCCGCTGACCTGGATCGGCAGCGAGAAGCTCGGGGTCTCGCCCAAGGGCAACAGGATCCATCTGATGGTGGCGGCGTGGGCCTGGGGGGC
>CAYYYC010000057.1:2204-11006 GCA_964475695.1 uncultured Rubrivivax sp. | reverse complement strand
TTGACCAGTTGCTTGGTCGGCGCGATCGAGACTTTTCCCGGCGTGGGGAACTCGTGATATTCGAGCGCGGCGCGGCGCAGCTCGGCGCGCTTTTCTTCGGGATTTGGCATGGCGGTTCCTGAGAGGCTCAGGCTGCTGGCCTGAGCCGGGGATTTTGCACCGGGCCAAGCCAGCGCTTGGCCGATACTGGCGCGGTGAGCCCCGACCTTCAGCGAGCAGGCAGCGCCAGCCCGGGCAGCGGGCTGCGCCGGTGGTTGCTGTGGTCGGCACTGGTCGCGCTGCTGCTTGTCGGCCAGACGTTGTTGGTGTTGCTGACCCTGCGATACGAGCACGGCCGAACGGTGGACCGCGCCGAGGAGGTGGCCGCTGCGGCAGCCCTGGACGTCCGCCGCCAGGTGATTCAGCGCCTCCAGGCGGTGCAGTCCCTGTCCCTGACGGCTGCAGACACCCCGCAGGGCTGGGCGGCAGAGGCCCGTTCAATGCTCTCGCGCTACAACGAGATCGCCCGCATCGAACGCAGGGACAGCGCTGGGGTGATCGTGGCCACGGCCGACCGCGCCCTGGGGCCGCCCCTGTTTTCCCGCGCGGATCGGCAGTTGCAGCGAGTCGACAGCGACCAGGCCTGCAGCGCCGCCCGCAGCGCTCTGAGCCCCCAGTTTTCGCGCTCGTACTTTGTGCCGCTTCCCGGCGGCGCCGGCCTGGAAGTGCTGGATGTCTGCCTGCCCGAGCAGCAGGCCGGACGACTCAGCGGGTTTACCGTGGTCAGCCTTTCGCTGCTGGAGCTCCTGGCGACCGTTGCGCCGCAGGGCCAGCGCCATGAGTTGAGCTTCATCGAGGCCGATGGCGCAAGGCTGGCTCGCTACGGCGCGGCGCGCGGGCTGGGCGTGTATGTCGCTCGGCGTCCGGTAGACCTTCCGGGGGTGTACATGGAGGTCAAGGCGGACGATGCCCTGGGCCGCCCCGGGCTGTTGCCCAATCTCACCACCGCGCTGGTCCTCGGGCTTTCCATCGCACTGGCTTTGGTTGTTGCGCTGCTGCTGCGCGACATGCGTCGTCGCATGGCCGCCGAGCGAGCGCTGGCAGAGGCCCTGGCGTTCCGAAAGGCGATGGAGGATTCCCTGAACACGGGCCTGCGCGCGCGCGACCTCGATGGCCGGATCACCTATGTCAACCCCGCCTTCTGCACCATGGTGGGCTTTTCCGCGACCCAACTCCTGGGCACGGGAGGATCAAGTGGCGCAGCGCCGCCCTATTGGCCGCCCGAGCGGATCCCGGAGTACAGCAGCCGCCAGGCGGCCCGGCATCAGGCGATGCAGCCCCAAGGCCCGCAGGCCGGGGCAGAGCCGGGGCTGGCTTCATCGCTGCAAGGCTTCGAGACCGTCTTCACGCGAGCCAGTGGAGAGCGATTCCCAGTGCTGATCTACGAGGCGCCCCTGGTGGATGGTGGCGGCAGACAGGCCGGTTGGATGAGTGCTGTGCTCGATGTCAGCGAGCGCCAGCGCAGCGAGGAGCTCTCGCGCCAGCAACAGGAGCGTCTGCAGGCGACCGCCCGACTGGCCACGATGGGAGAAATGGCCTCGCTGCTCAGCCATGAGCTCAACCAACCCCTGGCGGCCATCGCCAGCTACGCCAGCGGCTGCCAGAACCTGCTGCAGAGCCCTGACAGCACCACGCTGTCGATGGTGCAGGAGGCGGTGGCCCGAGTGGCCGAGCAGGCCCAGCGGGCTGGCCGGATCATCAAGAGCGTGCACGACTTCGTTCGGCGCCGCGAACAGCCGCGGGAGGTGGTGCCGGTTGCCGAGCTCATCGAAGGCGTGCTGCCCCTCGTTCGTCTGCAGGCCAGGAAGAGCGGCGCACGCCTGGAGGTGGATTCGGGTGAAGCCGGCCTTCGGGTGTTGGTGGACCGAACCATGCTGGAGCAGGTGCTGCTCAACCTCACCCGCAACGGCATCCAGGCGATGGAGCATGGCACCCCGCTCGCGCAGCGGGTGCTGCAGCTGCAGGCGCGGGCTGTGTCTGCAGCACGAGTGCAGATCGAGGTGAGGGACGGCGGGCCCGGCATCTCGCCGGATGTGGCCGCGCGACTGTTCACGCCATTCTTCACCACGCGGCCTCAGGGCATGGGGCTCGGGCTGAGCCTGTGCCGCACGGTCGTCGAGCAGCACGGGGGCACTCTGGAACATGGGGCCTGTGCGCCGGACAGCCAGCGCGCCGGTTGCTGCTTCCGGTTCACCGTGCCACGCTTCACGGAGTGATACTTCGACGATGGCCACGAATTCCTCGGCGCGCATGGGCAAGCTCGATGCCCTGCAGGGCAGTCACACTCTGGGCCTGCCCACGGTGTATCTCGTCGACGACGAGGACGCGGTGCGGCAGGCGCTGGCCTGGCTCCTGCGCAGCCGGCGGCTGCTGAGCGAAGGATTCCCCAGCGGCGAGGCCTTCGAGGCCCATGTGGCCCGGGCGACGGGCAATGGGTTGGACGGCCCCCCTTGGCCCAGCAGCCCTTCGTGTCTCCTGCTGGATGTGCGCATGCCTGGGATGAGCGGTCCGGAATTGTTCCGGCGGCTGTCGGCGCTGGGCTTGCTGGAGCGGATGCCGGTGATCTTTCTCACGGGCCACGGGGATGTGCCCACGGCGGTGTCGGCGGTGCAGGCCGGCGCCTTTGACTTCGTCGAGAAGCCCTTCTCGGACAACATGCTGGTGGATCGGATCGAGGCGGCTCTGGCCCGCAGTGCTGCAGCGCTGCGCGCACAGGCCGCAGCGCTGCGGGCCAGCGCGGCTCTGGCCGAACTCACCGAGCGGGAACGGGATGTGATGCGCTTCGTGATCGAGGGCCTGCCCAACAAACTCATTGCCGAGGCCTTGGGCATTTCAGTGCGCACGGTCGAGGTCCATCGATCACGAGTCTTCGACAAGCTGGGCGTGAGATCGGCGGTGGAGCTCGTCAACCGCCTTCATGCCCACGGCCCGGCCCCGGCGGGTGGCCAGTCTGCCAACCCGTCTCGGCAATGCCATGGCGCTGGGTGAGTTTGAGCTCATAGAGCGCATCCTGCGCAGACCGCAGGACCGGCAGCGCGGTCGGGTGGCGCTGGGAATCGGGGACGACTGCGCCTTGCTGGCCGTGCAGCCCGGCGAGCAGTGGGCTGTGAGCACGGACACGCTGGTCGAGGGGCGACACTTCCTGCCCACTGTCGACCCTGGCGCGTTGGGCCACAAGGCGCTGGCCGTCAACCTCAGCGACCTCGCCGCCTGCGGGGCGCAGCCGCAGGCCTTCACCCTGAACCTGACACTCCCATCGGCCCAGGAGCCCTGGCTGCGTGCCTTTGCCCAGGGCCTGGCTTTCCTGGCCGATGAGCCCGGGATCGTGCTGGCCGCCGGCGACACCACGGCCGGGCCCCTGAGCGTGACGATCACGGCCCTGGGAACAGTGCCCACGGGGCTTGCCCTGTTGCGCTCGGGCGCCCAATCCGGCGACGACTTGTGGGTCAGCCACCCCGTGGGGGGCGGGCTCGGCGACGCGCGCATCGCGTTGGAGGTCTTTCGCGGTCGAGCCGGCTTGGACAGGCAAGGCCTGCGCGCGGTCGTGCAGCGCATGGAGCGGCCCGACCCAAGAGTGGCCCTGGGCGTGGCGCTGCGTGGCATCGCCCACGCGGCGATCGACCTCAGCGATGGTCTGACGGGCGATCTGGGCCACCTGCTGCGCTGCAGCGGGGTTTCGGGACAGGTGTGGTGGAGCAGCCTTCCGCGCAGCGGCTGGGTGACCGAGCAGCCCCAGGCTCTGCAGCTGGAGGCGGTGTTGGCCGGTGGCGATGACTACGAGCTGCTCGTCAGCGTCCCGGCCCGCAGGCGACCGATGATGGCCGAGCTGGCCGCGTCCTGCGGCGTTGGCTTGACGCGCATCGGGCGTGTTGGCGCAGGCTCTGGGCTGGAGATTTTCGACACCGAGTCGGACGCGGCCTCGGGCGTTGGCGCCTGGGGCTCCGACAAGCTCCCGCACAGCCATGACCACTTCCGTGCAGCGCCTTGGCCCGGGGCCCGGGCGGCGGAGGGAGAGCGATGAGCCCGAGGCCGGACACACCGCGGCCCGGCGCCCGGTTCATGCTCGGACATCCCGCGCGGATGCTGGCCCTGGGGCTGGGGAGCGGGCTCTCACCGGTGGCCCCGGGAACCGTGGGCACCCTGTGGTCCTGGGCCAGCTTCCTGGTGCTGGAGCCCTGGCTGGAGGACAGCCACTGGCTGCTGCTGATCGCCGCCGGCATCGGCGTGGGGGTCTGGGCCTGCGCGCGCACCGCGCGCGAGCTGGGCTTGAGCGACCCGTCATGCATCGTTTGGGATGAGATCGTGGCCTTCTGGATCGTGCTCCTGATGATCCGGCCTGCGGGGTGGGTGGAACAGGCTGTGGCCTTTGGCCTGTTTCGATTCTTCGATGCGGTCAAGCCCCCTCCGGTGAACTGGGCCGACCAACTGTTCAAGCCCCGCTCGGCGCAACCCCTCGGGCCGCTGCAGGGGTGGGGCATCATTTTCGACGACCTGGTGGCGGCGTTCTGCGTGCTGCTGCTGTGGGCGCTGTGGTGGTTTTGATGGGCGGTGAGGACTTGCCGGCCCTGGCGTCTGAACTGGCGCAGGCGATGAGAGCACGGGGCTGGAAGCTTGCAACGGCGGAGAGTTGCACGGGCGGACTCATCGCGGCCTGCTGCACCGAGCTGCCGGGTTCGAGCGACTGGTTCGACCGCGGCTTCGTCACCTACAGCAATGCCTCGAAAATGGACATGCTCGGGGTGCCGGCGAGTCTGATCGAGCAGCATGGGGCCGTCAGCCGCGAGGTGGCGTTGGCCATGGCCCAGGCGGCGCTGAAGCGGTCTGCGGCCACGATGGCCCTGGCCGTCACCGGGATCGCCGGGCCATCCGGCGCCGTGCCGGGCAAGCCCGTGGGCACGGTGTGGCTGGCGTGGGCTGTCGGCCGGGGGCCTGCGGATGACGGGCCTGCGCAGGCGCGCCTGCTGCAATTGCAGGGCGAGCGGCAGGCGATCCGGCAGGCGACGGTGGCTGCAGCCCTGGATCAGGCGCTGGCTGTCGTCCGGCGATCCCGCTAACGGGAGTCCAGCGCCTCCCACCGCTGGAGCGCCTGCATGAGCTCAGTCTCGATGGCTTCGTTGCGACGGCTCAGCTCGGCGGCACGCTGGTGTTCATTGGCGTAGAGCGACCCATCGGCCAGGGCAAGCTGGATCTGCCTCTGCTCAGCCTCCAGCTGCTCGATCATCAGGGGAAGGGCCTGCAGCTCCCGCTGCTCCTTGTAGGTGAGCTTGCGCCGAGGCTGCGACGCGGGGACAGGTGTGGCCGGCAAACGCTGCGGCGCTGAGGCAGGGGCTGCGCTGCCCTGTCTGGGCGAGGCGGCCTCGATGGCTCGGGCCCGCTGGCGCTGAGCCAGCCAATCTTCGATGCCACCCTCGGATTCGCGCCACAAGCCGTCCTGGCTGCCACCGGCCGCATCGCCCTCCCAAGCGATCGTGCTGGTGACCACGCTGTCGACGAAGCGGCGATCGTGGCTGACGAGAAAAACCGTGCCCGGATAGGCCTGGAGCAGCTCTTCCAACAGCTCAAGCGTGTCGATGTCCAGGTCGTTGGTGGGCTCATCGAGCACCAACACATTGGCCGGCAGGGCGAAGAGCCTGGCCAGGAGCAGGCGATTGCGCTCGCCGCCCGACAGAGTGCGCACCGGGCTGCCGGCTCGCTCGGGAGCAAACAGGAAGTCGGTCAGGTAACTCATCACATGCCTGCGCGAGCCGCCCACTTCGATCCACTCGCTGCCCGGGCTGATCGTCTGGGCCAGCGTGGCATCGAGGTCGAGGCCGGCGCGCATCTGGTCGAAGTAGGCGATCTGCAGTTGCGTGCCGCGCCGGATCCGGCCCTCGGTGGGCTCGAGTTGGCCCAGGATCAGGCGAAGCAGGCTCGTCTTGCCCACGCCATTGGGGCCGATCACCCCGACCTTGTCGCCGCGCAGGATGGTGGCGGTGAGCTCGGCCACGATCCGACCGCTCGGCTTGCCGGCATCAAGCTCCATGCGCACCTGGCCGAGGCGCTCCCGCCGCTGCACCCGCTGGTGGCGCAGGGCCTCAAGTCGCGCCACCCGGGAGGCGCTGCGTGTGCGCCTGGCCTCCACCCCCTTGCGGATCCAGGCCTCCTCCTGCGCGAGCAGCTTGTCCGCTCTCGCGTGGGCCAGATCCTGTGCCTGCCATTGGCCGGCGCGGATGCGCTCAAAGGCCGAATAGTTGCCGGGATAGCTGTGCAGCTGCCCCCTGTCGAGCTCGACGATGCGCGTGGCCACCGCGTCGATGAAGGCCCGATCGTGCGAAACCAGGATCAGCGCGCCACGCCAAGCGGCCAACAGTCCTGAAAGCCACTCGATGGCCTGAAGGTCCAGATGGTTCGTCGGCTCATCGAGCAGCAGCAGATCCGGTCGGGCCACCAGCGCCTGCGCCAACGCCACGCGCTTTCGTACCCCGCCCGAGAGGCGGTCGACCGGCGATTGGGGGTCGAGGTTCAACCGCTGCAGCGCCTCCTGGACCCTGGCCTCCCAACCCCATCCGTCCAGCAGTTCGATCTCGCCTTGGATGCGCTGCAGGTCGATCAGCATCGAGGCCGCATCACGCTGGCCCGATCCAGGTTGGGCCTCCATCAGCGCCTCGTGCTCGCGCAACAAGCCCTCCAGGCGGCCCAGGCCAAGCCGAACCGCCTCGAACACGGTGCAGCCTGGGGGGAACGCGGGCTCCTGCGCCACATAAACCCGCACCAGCGCCTGCTGCATCTGGATGTCGCCGCCATCGGGCTGCTCCAGGCCGGCGATGATCTTGAGCAGTGAGGACTTGCCCGTGGCGTTGCGGCCGATCAGGGCCACGCGCTCACCGGGCTCCAGCGCAAACGCAGCGCCTTCGAGCAGCGGACGGTGCCCATAAGCCAGATCCAGCCGCGAGAAGGTCAGCAACGCCATGCAGCAATTGTCCCCGCCCCCGCACGCGAGTCAGCGCCGGGGCGGTTCCACATCAAAAGCCACCGTGATGAACAGCCCTTGCCAGATCGGGTCGGGCTCGGCGGCCGCGGGCGGCGTGATTTCGATGCCGCGCAGCAGCCAGCGCCCCTGCGCTGGTGGGCTCACACGCACACGGCCCAGAGCGTCGGTGCGTCGCCACAGGCCAAGGCGAGAGCCCTCGTGCCGGAACTCCACCGGGAACTGCGCCAGCGGCGCCCCGCCCTTGATCACCAGGAACTCCAACTCCTGGCCCACGCGTGGCGCCTGCAGCGGGCTGAGCAGGAGCGCATCGAGGCCCAGGCCCGAGGCCTGGGGCGGGTCTGCAGAGACCGTGTGGGCATCGATGAACCATTCCAACCGGGCGTGCTTGATGTAGCGCTCGCGCCAGGGCTTGCCCAACGCCCTTTGCGCCTGCCAAGCCTGGCGCACGGCTGCCGGGGGCCTGGCCTCCTCGAAGTACTGCTCCACCTGCTCGTCGCTCAAGGTCAGCGCAAGTGCCCGGAGCTGGGCCCAGCAACTCAGGCGCGGAGCCCGCGGCAGGTCCTGCGCCGGAGCAAGGCGAACCGGGGTTGAAGCCATCGAGCCATCCGGCTGCCGGACCAACGGGCCCGATGGAGTGCCGGCGACCTGACAGCCGCTGCGCGCCAGTTGCTCCTCAGTGTGGACCAAGTCGACCATGGGAAAGTGGTCGCCTGTGACCAGGCGCAACGCAGGCTGCTGGGTTGTGGATTGGGGCAGGCGCTCCAGCCATGTGTCGTGGGCATGGGCCGCGCAGGACGCTGCGCAACCCAGGGTCAGCAGGCTCAGGGCCCGCACCGACGAGGCCAGCACGGGGCCTAAGCGCTGGGGCGGGGCACCGGGACCGCGCCGATCCGCACCGCGAGCTCCAGCGAGTCGATGAAGCAGGCCGCCACATCGAACCCAGTCTGGGCCATGATTTCGGCGAAGCAAGTCGGGCTGGTGACATTGATCTCGCACGGAACCGCCGACCTCGTGCGCGGCGGTTTTCACCACATCCAGCCCGACAAGCAGCAGCCCTCGCGCTGCCAGCGCCGGGCCCAGCGCCTGCGCGATCTCCCGATCGCGCGCGGTCAGCTCGCGCGCTTCCCCGCGTCCCCCCGCCGCGAGATTGCCGCGCACCTCGCCTGCCTGGGGAATTCGGGCCAGGCAGTACGGAACCGGCTCGCCACCGATGAGCAGGATCCGCTTGTCGCCCTGCGCAATGGCCGGCAGGTGGCGTTGGACCATCACCGTGCGCTGACCGTTTTGGTTGAGCGTTTCGATGATGCTGCCCAGGTTGAGACCATCTTCGCGGACCCGAAAGATGCCCATGCCGCCCATGCCATCCCGCGGCTTGAGGATGATGTCGCGCTGCTCGGCGTGAAAGCGGCGGATGTCAGCCGCATCGCGGGTGACCAGCGTTGGTGCGATCAGCTCGGGAAACTCCAGGATGGCCAGCTTTTCCGGGTGCTCGCGCAGGGCCTGCGCGCTGTTGAAAACCCGCGCGCCTTCCCGCTGGGCCTGGCTGAGCAAGTGGGTGGCGTAGAAGTACTCCGCATCAAAGGGAGGGTCCTTGCGCATGAGCACCGCATCGACTTCGCAAAGCGGTTGGGCCCGCTCATGGGGCTGGGCCTGAAGCGCCGTGAACCACTCATTGGGATCGACGGGACTGTCGATCAGGTCGACATCGCGAACGAACGCAGTGACCTTCTCGCCGCGCAGCCAGCGCACATCCTTGGGCTCACAGGCCATGATGGAATGCCCTCGGCGCTGCG
>CAYYYC010000057.1:0-2194 GCA_964475695.1 uncultured Rubrivivax sp. | reverse complement strand
CGTAGGTGCTGTCCTTGATGATCTTGAAGGACTCCAGCGGGTCGGCGATGAAAAGCAGCTTCATGAGGGGTTGACTCCAATCATCGGACCGACTGTGTCACAACGCCGCAACCCGGGCGCGCCGGCCCTCAGATTTCGACCTTGGAGCCGAGCTCGACCACGCGGTTGGTGGGCAGCCGCAGGAAGTCGGCGGCGGCGGCGGCGTTGCGGTGCAGTCCGGCAAAGACCTTCTCTCGCCACATGGCCATGCCCTGGCCCAAAACGGGGATCACGATGTCGCGGCTGAGGAAGTAGCTCGTGTCCATGTCGTCGATCTGCACGCCTTCGGAATGCAGCAGGCTGAGAGCCTGCGGCACATCGGGCTCGTTCTTGAATCCGAAGTTGAGTGTGACGGCCCAACAGTCATGGCCCAGCGGGTCAAGCTGCACCCGCTGCTCAAAGCTCACCCAGGGCACCTCGTGGTGGCGAACAGTGACGAACAGGTTGCGCTCGTGCAGAACCTTGTTGTGCTTGAGGTTGTGCATCAGCGCCGTGGGAGTCAGCCCCGGGTCCGGCGTCATGAACACGGCCGTCCCGGGGACTCGGGTCGGCGGGTTGATGAAGACAGCGTCCAGAAAGTCGGGCAGCGGAATGGCCTCGGAGCGCAGCCGCTCGCGCAGCAGCGCCGTGCCCTGGCGCCAGGTCAGCATGAGTGTGAACATGGCCAGGCCGATGGCCAGAGGGAACCACCCGCCGGCCATGAGCTTGAGCAGGTTGGACGAGAGAAACGCCACATCGATGATGAAGAAGAAGATCGTGGCCAGGATGCACAGCGGCAGCGGGTACTTCCATCCGTAGCGGATGACGAAGAAGGTCATGACCGTGGTGATCGTCATGTCGATGGTCACCGCCACGCCGTAGGCTGCGGCCAGCTTGCTCGAGGAGCCGAACAGGGAGACGGCGAGCACGACGAAGGCAAACAGCATCCAGTTGATGAAGGGCACATAGATCTGCCCCGTGTCCCGCACCGAGGTGTGCAGGATGCGCATGCGGGGCAGGATGCCGAGCTGGATGGCCTGCTTGGTCACGGAAAACGCGGCCGTGATCAGGGCCTGCGAGGCGACGATCGCCGCCAAGGTGGCCAGGACGAACAGCGGGATTTCGGCCCAGCCCGGCGCAATCAGGAAGAAGGGGTTCTTGATCGCCTGCGGATCCTGCAGCAGCAGCGCGCCCTGGCCGAAGTAGTTGATCACCAGCGCCGGCATGACCGCGCCGTACCAGGCCAGTCGGATCGGGCGCTTGCCGAAGTGCCCAAGGTCAGCGTACAGCGCCTCGCCTCCAGTGACCACCAGCACGACGGCGCCCAGAGCCACGAAGGCGATCCAGCCGTTGTCCAGCCCGAAACGAAGGGCATGACTCGGGTGAAGGGCCTGCAGCACGGCCGGGTTGTCGGCGATGTGGGGCAGGCCCAGCAGCGCCAAGCTGGTGAACCACAACAGCATCAAAGGCCCGAACGCCCGGCCCACCAGCGCGGTGCCGAAGCGTTGGACCGCAAACAGCCCGGCGAGAACCAGCAGTGACAGGGGCACGATCAGCTCGTGGTACTGGGGGGCATAGACATCAATGCCCTCAACCGCCGAGAGCACTGTCATGGCCGGAGTGATCACCGCGTCGCCAAAGAAGATCGCCGTGCCAAACAGGCCCACCATCATGAGCACATTGCGCAACACAGGCTTGTCCTTGACCGCCTGGGTGGCCAGGGCCAGCATCGCGATCAGCCCGCCTTCGCCGTTGTTGTCGGCACGCAGGATCAGCAACACATACTTGACCGAGACCACGATCGTCATGGTCCAGAACAGCAGGGACAGGACACCCAGGATGTTGTCGGGCGTCAGCGCGACATGCCCCCCGTGAAACACCTCCTTGAGCGCGTACAGCGGGCTGGTGCCGATGTCGCCGTAGACCACCCCGAGGGCGGCCAGGGCCAAGGCGGCCTGAGCCGAAGCGGGGCGATGGGCGCTGGGGTGGGCGGTCAAGGGGGCGGGAAGGCCGGATCAGCGACCTTGCGCGAGACAGGGTGCGCTATTGTGCACAATTCATGCTGCGCCGCAACAAGCTCGGCTCAGTCATAAATTTCGGCCTCCGGGTCGGTGGCTTCGAGCTCATAGGATGCCGCCAACATCGCCAGGCGCGCGATCACTCCGTACATGTAGAA
>CAYYYC010000056.1:10663-11044 GCA_964475695.1 uncultured Rubrivivax sp. | reverse complement strand
GAAGCGGATGCTCATGATCACGGAGCTGACGCCCGACTGGGCCTTGATGTAGGTCGGCGAGCGGTAGCCGTCCTTCTCATAGGCCTTGCGCATCTTGTCGAACTGGGTGCGCAGCTCCGCGAACTTCACCAGCGCTGCGCTCTTGAGCTCCTCGAGCTTCTTGGTCAGCGCCTTGGAGCCGCCATTGCCATCGTCATCCTCTTCCTCGTCAAACTCGTCAAAGTCCTCCTCGGCCACGTAGTCGTCAGCCTCATCCTCGGCAACGAATCCATCGACCACGTCGGAAATCTGCAGCTCACCGGCAGCGATCTTGTCGGCCATGGCCAGGATTTCGGCAATCGTGGTCGGCGAAGCGGAGATGGCCACCATCATCGCCTGCAG
>CAYYYC010000056.1:10237-10568 GCA_964475695.1 uncultured Rubrivivax sp. | reverse complement strand
ACATCCGGACCGGGTCCGTGGTTCGACCGAACTCCGAGTCCACCGTGGAAAGGGCAGCCTCAGCGGCCTCCTCCGCCTCTTCCTCGGTGGCAGTTGCCGCGGAGCCGCCCTCAATGAGGACCATCGCCGCATCGGGCGCCTGCTCATAGACTGCGATGCCCATGTCGTTGAGCATCGAGACGATCGCCTCGAGAATCTCGTTGTCGACAAGCTTTTCAGGCAGGTGGTCGCTGATCTGCTGATGGGTCAGATAGCCGTCCTTCTTGCCCATCTTGATCAGGGCCTTGAGCTCCAGAGGGCGTTTGGTGACTTCTTCTTCGGTCAGCGCGGT
>CAYYYC010000056.1:0-10227 GCA_964475695.1 uncultured Rubrivivax sp. | reverse complement strand
CCAGGCCGAATTCCCGCATCAGTGCGCGCTCCTTGGCGCGGCTGACCTTCATCCGCAGCGGTTTGGCCTTGACGCGCTCATCGGCTGCCGAATCCGCGCCGGAATCCTGTTCGGTGTCGACCTCGATTTCGGGGTCGATTTCGGCGAAGTCTTCTTCAACACGGGCGAGTGGCGCCTTGCCTTTGGCAGAAGCCTTGCCTGGCGCCGGCTTTTGAGAGCCCTTCTTGACCGGAGCGGGTGCGGCCGCCTTGGGCGGGGCGGTGTTCTTGGCGATGGCCTTGACGGGTTTGGCTGGGGGCTTGGCGGCTGTCTTGCCTGCGGGAGTGGGCTTGGAGGCTACGGGCCTCGCAACGGCAGGCTTGCCCGCCTTGGCGGCACCGGCGAGCGCCTTGGGCTTGGCGACGGACTTTGCGGTTGCCTTGGCGGCAGGCTTTGCGGGTTTCTTGGCTGTCATGGCGGGTGAGGTTGCTGCAGTTGGACGTAACGCTTCAGGGGTTTGGCGGCGGGCGGTCTGTTGGGGAATGAAATCTTCGAATGATCAGCGCCAAGCGCCGTCGGGCGGCGGTTGTGCGAAACGGGTGAGAAAAGGGATGTAGGTGCCGATACGACTCCGCGAGATCTGCGGGACCCGAACCGGACTTGGACTGCGCCGCAGAACACGCTCCAGCGGGTGACTTTGAGGGGTTGGGCAGATCGCGGAGTGCGATATTGGATTATACCATGAAAATCCAGGTCTGCTGGGCTTGCGTTGGCGACGAGCTTGGCTCCGGCATGAACTGCAGCAGCCTGGAACGGCCGCAGCCCCGATCAGGGCTTGGGCGCGCTCGACCCGTTGGGCTGCAGGGCCTGCTTGAGAGCCTTCCAGCGGGCGAAGACTTCCTGGTAGCGAGCCATCGCCACCGGGTCGGTGGCCGCACGATCCGCGAGCTCGGTCTGCAGGGTCTGCAAGCTGTCCAAATGCAGATGGTCCAGCGCGAGCCTGAGAGCTCCGAGGCTGGCTTCAGTGTCGTCCGCCTCCCAGGCCTGCAGCTGACTCCAGGCCTGATCGAGCTCGGGAGCCTCCTTCAGAGCCATCTCGACCGCGGCCCACGGCCTGGGCCCCTGGGCTTCGATGTCGCGCTCAAGCCAACGCAGCAAAGTGCTGTGAGGGTGGGGCAGAGCGTGGAGCAGGTCAAGGTCTCCGAGACTGAGTTCGTGCCACCACGCCGGGTGGCGCAGCAGAAGCTGAGTCGCCCAGTCGGCTGGTTTCCGCGGGGAGCGCCTGAGCCCTGATCCTGCAGGCGCGCTGCCGCGGCGCAAGGGGTCCTGCCAGACCTGACGCGCAGTCCAGTCTGTCGAGCCTCGGCCCGGGCGCTTGCCTCGGCCCTGCCCACCCAGGCCCGGTGCGACACCCTGGCCCCAGGCGGCAGCCTCGGTGGGCGCTCCCTGCGCAGCCCCGGCGGGGCGCCCGCCCGTTTCATCGGCGGCTTGGCTGCTGCGACCGACTCCGGATTCAGCCAGCGCAGCCCAGAGGGATTCCAGATCCGCCGAGGGCATGCCGGCAACTCGGGCGAATTCAATCATCATCTGTTGGCGCAGGATGCCCTGCGGCAGCTCGCTCCATAGAGGCAGCGCCTGGCGCGAGAAGCGCGAGCGGCCTTCCGGAGTCTCCATGTCGCACCCGGCCTGTGCCAACACCACCATCTGCCGCGAGAGCGCCACGGCATTGGCCACTGCAGCCTCGAAGGCCGGCGCGCCGAGCTTTCGGACGAAGCTGTCGGGATCGTGCTCAGACGGCAGGAACAGAAACCGGAAGCTGCGCGTGTCCGTGGCATGGGGCAGGCAGGCCTGCAATGCCCTGGCGGCGGCTTTGAGGCCTGCTGCATCTCCATCGAAGCTGAACACGACGCTGTCGGTGAAGCGAACCAGCGCCCTGACATGGTCTGGAGTGCACGCAGTGCCGAGGGTGGCCACAGCATGCTCCAAGCCCGACTGCGCCAGGGCCACCACGTCCATGTAGCCCTCAACCACCAGAGCGTAGCCGGCCCGCCGGATGGCCGTGCGCGCCTCAAACAGGCCGTAGAGCTCGCGGCCCTTGGTGAGCACCGGCGTCTCCGGCGAGTTCAGATACTTGGGCTCGCTGGCATCCAGCACCCGTCCGCCAAAGCCGATCACCTCTCCCTTGACCGAGCGGATGGGGAACATGATCCGCTGTCGAAACCGGTCGTAGCGGCGCTCCTGAGGCGTCTGACGGTCCTGGACGATCACCAGGCCACAATCCTCAAGCTGTGGGTCTTCATAGGATGGAAAGGCACTGGCCAGGCTGCGCTGTCCAGCCGGCGCGAAACCGATTCCATAACGAGCCGCGATCTCGCCCGTCAGGCCGCGGCCCTTGAGATAGGCCACAGCGTCGGGACTCGCCTTGAGTTGCTTCTTGTAGTGGGCTGCCGCGCGCGCCAGGGTTTCGCAGAGGCTCGCAGCCTGTTGGCGCCGCGCAGCCTGAATTTCCCTGTCGCCAGGCGTTCGCTCGTCGTCAGGGACTCTCATCCCCACCTGCTGCGCCAGTTCTTCCACGGCTTCCACGAAACCCATGCCGACATGGTCAGTCAGGAACCGTACCGCGTCGCCGTGAACGCCACATCCGAAGCAGTGGTAGGTCTGACGGGCTGGGCTGACGATGAAACTCGGTGTCTTTTCGCCGTGGAAGGGGCAAAGGCCTTTGTGGTTGATGCCTGCCTTTTTCAGGTCCACATGGCGACCAACCACATCAACAATGTCGATGCGGGTCAGGAGATCCTGGATGAAGCCGCTGGGAATCACGAGTGCAGTCTACCCACGCGGTCGTCTGGCGCAGCACGGGCCAAGTTGCGCAGGGACGGCGGAAAAAGAAACGGCCCCTGTCGGGGCCGGACCATTCGAGGCTGGTGGGCTGCCAGGCCGATCGCTCAGACGGCGAAGTCCTTGAGGGATTTCCCAGTGGAGAGAGCCTCGCGCAGCCAACGCGGCTGAAGCCCGCGACCTGACCAGGTGTTGCCGGCTGCGTCACGGTACTTCACCGCAGCCTTGCGGCCGGTAGTGCCGGCCTTCTTGCGGCCATTGCCGGACATCTTCCCGCCAAGGTCATCCACCGAGATGCCGTACTCAGCCATCAGGGCGCGCACCTTGCCAATGGCCGACTGGCGCTCGTTTCGCTTGGTTTCGTTGATCCGGCGCTCGATTTCCGCCTTCTGCGCCAAAAGGTCTTCCAGAGTGCTCAAGGTTTCGCTCCGACAGGTTGTGAAGATTCCAGATTCTATACCTGCACAAATCAGATCCTGGGTTCTATGGGGGATCTATCAGATAACTTGTGCAAATTGACGACCTGTGGGTTGATTTAAATCATCCCTCTGAAGGGGGGGATTCTTTGGCTGGCGGCACGAAGCCCGCAGGCTGGTCGGCTCCCGACCCAAAGAAATACTGTTCCATTTGACGAGCAAGATACTGCCGGGCGCGGAGGTCCGCCAAATTGAGGCGATTTTCATTCACCAGCATGGTCTGGTGGCGCTTCCACTGATCGAAAGCCTCCTTGCTGATATTTTCGTAGATTCTCTTGCCCAACTCGCCTGGATAGGGGGCGAAATCAAGCCCCTCGGCCTCCCTCTTGAGGTGGGTGCAGTGGATCATTCGGGGCATGGGTTCTCCTCCTCTTGGGTGGCGCATGCGCGCCAGGGTGTGATTGACGGTGGCTGCGGGATGTGGATTGCGGCGGACCCGCGCAAGGACCACGGTTCACGCCGTGAGTTTCTTGACCAGGACGATGGATCGTCGGTCCCAGTTGTACTTTCTCTTGCGCGCTTCGGGAAGCCAATCAGGGTCAACCTGCACGAACCCGCGCCTGAGGAACCAATGGGTTGTGCGTGTGGTCAGGACAAACAGGCTGCCCAGGCCCAGGGCGCGCGCCCTTTGCTCAATTCGCTTGAGCAGCCTGTCGCCGTCGCCCTGGCCTTGGACCTCAGGACTGACGGTCAGCGCTGCCATTTCCGCCGTCTGAGCTTCCGGGTAGGGGTAGAGCGCGGCGCAGCCGAAAATCACGCCGTCGTGCTCAATGACGGTGTAGTTGGCCAGGTCTCGCTCGATCTCATGGCGTTCGCGACGCACGAGAGTGCCGTCGCGCTCGAACGGCTCGATGAGCTTGAGAATGCCACCGACGTCGTCGGCGAGCGCCTCGCGCAGGCTCTCGAGCTTCTCATCAACCACCATCGTGCCGATGCCGTCGTGGGTGTAGACCTCCATCAGCAACGCTCCATCCACCGCAAACGGCAGGATGTGGGAGCGCTCCACCCCGGCTTCGCACGCCCTCACGCAATGCTGGAGGTAGAAGCCCGTGTCGGTGGGTTGGTGGGCAGCCGGCAACTCCGCCAGGATGCGACGGGCTTCAGCCAACGAGAGCTCGGTGTCGATTGGGCTTTGCTCGTCATCGATCCGCTCGCGAATTCCAGGGACCTCGGTCATGAAGATCAGCTTGTCGGCCTGAAGGGCAATGGCGGTCGCCGTGGCGACGTTCTCCATCGTGAGGTTGAACGCTTCCCCAGTGGGAGAAAAGCCGAACGGCGACAGCAGCACGATGGTTCCCGTGTCGATGGCCCGACGGATGGCTGCGGCATCCACCTTGCGGACCACGCCGCTGTGCATGAAATCCACGCCTTCGATGACGCCAACGGGTTGGGCTGTGAGGAAGTTGCCTGAGATGACCCGTACGGTGGCATTGGCCATGGGGGTGTTGGGAAGCCCCTGGGAGAACGCCGCTTCGATCTCGAAACGCAGCTGCCCGGCGGCTTCCTGCGCGGCGTCCAGGGCGGTGGCGTCAGTAATGCGCAGGCCACGGCTGAATCGCTCTGGATGGCCCTTGGCGCGCAGCTGCTCGCTGACTTGAGGCCTGAAGCCGTGGACCAGGACAATCTTGATGCCCATCGCGTGCAGGATGGCGAGGTCTTGCACAAAGGGGTTGAGCCTGCCGGCGGCGATCATCTCGCCGGCCACGGCCACGACGAAGGTTTCACCCCGGTAGGCATGGATGTATGGCGCCACGGATCGGAACCAGGGCACGAATGTGTGTGGGAAGACGAGGCTCATGGCGGCACGGTTTCAGCCCGGGATTGTGCCGCAGCAGCCCGGATAATCCGCCTGCCTCCCATGAGCATGTCCAATCCAATCCCGCCGGGCCCGGTGATCGACTTCCCAGAGCATCTTCCCGTCAGTCAATGGCGCGAGAAGATCGTGCAGGCCCTGCAGGTCAGTCAGGTGCTCATCGTCTGCGGCGAGACGGGTTCGGGCAAGACAACACAACTGCCCAAGATGGCGCTGCAGGCTGGCCGGGCAGCGCCTGCGCACTTGGGCGGCAAGCCGCGTCTGATCGGTCATACGCAGCCGCGGCGGATTGCAGCGTCCAGCGTCGCCAGGCGAATTGCCGAAGAGTTGCGCACGCCGCTGGGCGAGGTGGTGGGCTACAAGGTGCGATTCCAGGATCGGCTGCAGCCTGGCGCTCGCATCAAGCTGATGACGGACGGCATCCTGCTGGCGGAGGCCCAGTCCGACCCGCTGCTTCGCGCGTATGACACGATCATCGTGGATGAGGCGCATGAGCGCAGCCTGAACATCGACTTTCTGTTGGGGCACCTTCGGCAGATCCTCCCCAGGAGGGCGGACCTCAAGGTCATCGTCACATCGGCCACCATCGACGCCGAGCGCTTTGCCCGCCATTTCTCAGGCACTCAGGGCCAGGCCCCCGTGTTCATGATCAGCGGCCGAAGTTTCCCCGTGGAGCTGCGTTGGCGGCCGTTTGAGGAAACCCGCGACCGCGACTTGCCGCAGGCCATAGCCGATGCGGTCGACGAGCTCTGGCGCGGTGGCGCCCACGGCGGTGACATCCTGGCTTTCTTGCCAGGAGAGCGGGAGATCCGCGAGGTTGCCGATCATCTTCGAAGGCACTTCGGCAGCCGACCGCTGCTGCGGGGTGCGGAAGTCCTGCCACTGTTTGCGCGGCTGAGCCAAGCCGAGCAGGATCGGGTTTTCAGCGCCAGCGACGGGCGACGCATCGTGCTGTCGACCAATGTGGCCGAAACATCACTGACGGTGCCTGGCATTCGCTATGTCATCGACAGCGGCGTGGCGCGGGTCAAGCGCTACAGCTACCGCAGCAAGGTCGAGCAGCTCCAGGTCGAGCCGATCAGCCAAGCGGCAGCTCAACAGCGGGCTGGGCGCTGCGGTCGGGTGGCTGCCGGAGTTTGCATCAGGCTCTACGACGAGCCGGAGTTCGCCCTGCGGCCCGCCTACACGGACCCTGAGATCCTGCGCAGCTCCCTGGCCAGCGTGATCCTGCGGCTCAAGAGCCTGGGTCTGGGGGAGGTGGAGGACTTTCCGTTCTTGCAGGCTCCACCCCGCAAGGCCATTGCTGATGGCTATGCGCTGTTGGCTGAACTGGGCGCCGTCGATGAGAAGCATTCCTTGACCCCTGTGGGGAGTCAACTGGCCCGTCTGCCTCTGGACCCCCGCATCGGGCGCATGATCCTCAGCGCCTGTGAGCACAACAGCCTCAGGGAGGTGCTGGTGATTGCGGCAGCGATGAGCTGCCAGGATGTCCGAGATCGTCCCGTGGAGGCCCAGGCTGCGGCGGACGCGCGCCACAAGCCCTTTGAGGACGAGCGCTCCGAGTTCATGGGAACGCTGCGCCTTTGGGGCTGGATCGAGGAGGGCCGCGGCCATGCGCAGGACCATACGGCACCAAAGCTTTCCAACCGGCAGCAGGAAGCCAGACTCAGGGAGCACTTCATCAATCCGCGGCGCGTCAGGGAGTGGCGCGATCTGCACAGCCAACTTCTCACCGTGGTGACCGAGCACGGATGGCGGGTCAACTCCTCGCAAGCCAGCTATGAGCAGGTACACATGGCGCTGCTGAGCGGCCTGTTGGGCAACATAGGTCTCAAGGCCGAGGAACAGGACCACTACCTCGGCGCCCGCGGCATCAAGTTCTGGCGCCACCCCGGCGCGCCTCTCGCACGCAAGCCAGGTCGATGGATTGTGGCTGCAGAGCTGGTCGAGACCACGCGGCTCTTCGGACGTGGCATCGCGGCCATCGAGCCGCAATGGATTGAGCGGCTGGCCGGGCATCTGCTCAAGCGGCAGCTTCAGGAGCCTCACTGGGAGCGCAAGGCCGGCGAGGTTGTTGCCCTCGAGAGGGCAACGCTCTACGGACTTCTTGTTTACTCAGGCAGGCGCGTCTCGTTTTCCACGATCGATCGAGCCACGGCTCGGCAGATATTCATTCGGCAGGCTTTGGTGCATTCCGATGTGGCTCCCGATTGGGAGCGACGGTTCCCATTTCTTGCGCACAACCACCGATTGATCGAGGCGGTCGAGGCGCTGGAGCACAAGTCCCGGCGCCAGGACCTTCTTGTCGATGACGCTCTGATCGAGGCCTTCTACGAGAAGCACCTCGCGCCTGAAGTCTGTGGTGGAGCGACGCTTGAGCGTTGGTATCGGCAAGCCTGCCGCACCGAGCCTGACTTGCTCAAGCTCACCAAGGATGAGCTCATGCGGCATGAGGCTCGAGGAATCACCACGGAGGCCTTTCCGAAGGTCGTGAGGCTGGGCGGCGTGGACTGCAACGCCAGCTATCTGCATGAGCCGGGCGATGCGCAGGACGGATTGACCGTGACCCTTGCGCTGTTTGCCCTCAATCAGGTGCAGGAGGCTCGGTGCGAGTGGCTGGTGCCTGGAATGCTCAGGGAGAAGGTGCAGGCGCTGTGCCGCTCCCTGCATCAGAAGGCCCGCTCGCGCCTGATGCCCCTGGCGGAATTCACTGCCGAGTTTTGTGAGTTGGCCGACTTCGGCCAGGGTTCGCTGCTTGATGTTCTTCTCAAAGCCGTTCGCGAACGCACTCAACTGGCCATCCAAAGGGCTGACTTCAAGCTGGAGCAGTTGCCGGCGCATCTGCTGATGAACTTCAGGGTGATTGATGAGCATGGCCGGCAACTGGCCATGGGCAGGAATCTGGCTGCGCTCAAGGCGCAGTGGGGCGTCCAGGCTCGGAGCGCCTTTCAGGTGCTTGCGGCCGCCCACAGGCACTTCCCGGATCCCGGGTCGCGTGGGCAGGCCGCAGCGGATACGGCAGGCCCTACAGTTGCCAGCCGGCCGGTGGCGCCGCAGGGCCAGACCTCCGTCGCATCAGCGCCTGCCCAGCGCGACAGACTTCACACCAGTTGGGACTTCGGCGAACTGCCTGAGCTCATGGAGGTCCGGCGCGGGGCGCAGGTGCTCGTCGGCTTTCCCGCGCTGGTCGATCAGGGCGAGGGCGTTCTCATCGAGGTTTTCGATGAGCCCGATCAGGCCGCTGTCGCCCACAGCGCCGGGCTGCGGCGCCTGTTGGCCCTCGAGTTGCGCGAGCCGCTGAAGTTCATTGAGCGCAACATCCCTGACCTGCAAGGCATGGCTATGGCCTACATGCCGATTGGGGATGAGCGGGAACTGCGCGGACAGATCATCGAGACCGCACTGGATCGCGCCTTCTTCGGCGAGGGACTGCCCACTGATGCCGCTGCCTTCGCGCGCATCGTCGAACGGGGACGCCCTCGCCTGGGACTGGTCGCGCAGGAAGTGGCCAGAGCCGCCGCAGCCGTGCTGACCGAGCACGCGGCTGTCCAGCGGAAGTTGCGCGACGCGAAGCTTTCTCGCCAGGCCCAGGAGGATATCCAGCAGCAACTTCAGCGGCTGGTGGGCAAGCGCTTTCTCGTTCAAACGCCCTGGGGTCAGATGCAGCACCTGGCGCGCTACCTGCGCGCGGCAGCTTTGCGGATCGACAAGCATCGGACCGACCCGCTGCGAGACGAACAGCGAATGCAGGAGTTCAAGCCGCTGGAGCAACGCTGGCTTCGCCGGCTGCAGGAGCTCAAGGGCCGCACAGACCCGCGCCTGGAGGAGTTCCGATGGCTGCTCGAGGAATTGAGGGTCAGCCTGTTTGCGCAGGAGCTCAGGACTCCGCAACCGGTGAGTGTCAAGCGCCTGGAAAAGATCTGGGCGCAGTCGCAGTCCTAGGACTCAGCCGCAGAAGAGCTCAAGCAAACGGTCCAGACCGCCCTCCTCGATGGAAACCTTCGCGCACTCTCGAACTCTGGGCTTCGCATGGAAAGCCACCGAGAGACCCGCGACTTCCATCATGGGCAGATCGTTTGCGCCGTCGCCCACTGCGATGGACTGCCGCGGCTCGAGCCCATGCCGCTGGCAGGCCTGGAGCAGGGTGCGCCGCTTCTCCTGGCCATCGCAGATGTCACCCCAGGCCTGCCCCACCAGTCGGCCGGTCAGGCGGCCGTCGTCGATCTCCAGCACGTTGCTGCGCGACTCATCGATCTGAAGGCTCTGGCAGACCCTGTCGGCGAAGTAGGAGAAGCCCCCGCTGACCAGCAGAGTGCGCAGCCCGGCTTGCCGACAGGCGAGCACCAGCTCGGCGGCCCCCGGCGTCAGTCGCATCCTGTGCTCCAGGACCTCGCTCAGAGCGCTCACCGGGACGCCCCGAAGCAGGGCCACTCGCCTGCGCAGGCTTTCCTTGTAGTCAGCGATCTCGCCGCGCATGGCCGCCTCGGTGATGGCGGCCACCTCGGCCTTGCGGCCCACGGCGTCGGCAATCTCATCCACACATTCGATCGTGATGAGTGTGGAGTCCATATCGAAGGCGATCAAGCCGAAGTCCCGCAGTCGCAATGGGGGGCGCACTCCCTGCACCGTGATGCCGGGTCGATGGACGCTGCGCGTGCGGGAGCTTGCAGTAGGCGAGGGCATGGGAACTCGTCGTGCTCTGAGTTTCAGGGAAGAACCTTCGGCGCGGGCGACTTGGGCTGGCCCAGCGAGCGCAGGATCTCGCGCACCATCTGTGCCCTCTGCGCTGCAGATTCCGTCACGCGCTCAATTCGCAGCTTGTCGTTGCCAGCCAGGCGAATGTCTCGATGGCGCTGCACCAAGTCAATGATCCGCACGGCCTCTATGGGTGGATTCGGGCGAAACGTGACCACCGTGGCTTTGGGTCCGGAGTCGATCTTCATGATCCCCCAGGCCTGCGCCAGCAAGCGCAGGCGATGGGTGTCAAAGAGCGTCTGCCCCTGGAGAGGAAGCTTGCCGAATCGATCGGTCACCTCCTCCAGCAGGGCCTCGAGCTGCTCGGATGTGCGGGCCGTGGCCAGTCTCTTGTACAGGCTGAGTCGCGCGTGGACATCGCCGCAG
>CAYYYC010000055.1:6664-11046 GCA_964475695.1 uncultured Rubrivivax sp. | reverse complement strand
TTGAGATCCGGCAACAACTGGCCCGGCAGGGCATTTCGGCCAAGCTGGATGCCCGGTGCGGTCTGGACCACGGCGCGTGGGTGCCCCTGATGCATCTCTTCCCTGATGCCGATGTGCCGGTGGTTCAAGTCTCGCTGCCCTTCGACACCGACGAGGCCAAGGCCTTCGCCCTCGGCCAGGCTCTGGCCCCGCTGGCGCAGGATGGAGTGCTGATCGTCGGCTCGGGCAGCCTCACCCACAACCTCCACGAGTTCCGTGCGGATGAGGCCGAGGCTGCGCCCTATGTGCAAGCCTTCTCCGCCTGGGTTCGCCAGGCCGTGCTTGAAGGGGACATGACGCGGCTGGTCCAGACCCTGGCGTTGGCGCCGCATGCCGGTCGTGCGCACCCGACGTCGGAGCACTTTCTGCCGCTGCTGGTGGGGGCAGGTGCAGGTGCAGCTACGGCCCTCAGCCTGGTGACAGTCCTCAACGGCGGAATCCGCCACGGGGTGCTCGCGATGGAGTCGTATGTCTTCGGTCGGAAATTGGAAATCAACATTCGGGCGCACGAACATGGATGAGAGTTCGCTGCCCGGGGCAAGACTGACTAGGGCTTGAGGATTCGCTCAACCTCTTCCCGGACACGGGTACGCGAGGCGTCCTTTGCGGATGCGTGCATCTGGTACCACATCCCGTTCTTCGCACAGGTCTTCCCGTAGTCGTTGTACTCAGCCGCTGTGACCGATCGTCCCTCCACAAAAAACTGGTTTTTGTCCATGTCGAACATTTGGCGGCACTTGCCTACGGTGACCATGTTGCGCTCAAGGTGAGGGGCGCCCTGGTTGCTGTCGAAACCGTGGCGCGCCCCTCTGTAAATCACAAGATCAATCTGCCCCCCTAGGCTCTTGATGAATTCGGTGGCCTCTTTGCATCCGACCTCGTTGAATTGATCGTCCTCGGCGCCGAAAAAGTGAACGATGGGAGATCCGGTTGTCTTTCCAACGCGAGAGCACGACCCATAAAAAGCCAGGTGCACTGCGAACTTCAGGTCATCGTCGATGACCCCTTTGCGGAAGGTGTCGATAGCGGCCATTTGGGTGGCCGCCCCCCCTCTTGAAAATCCGATCACGCCGATGCGGTTGCGGTCGATCCGCGGGTGCTTGGCAATGACCTTGAGCGCCACAAGCGCATCCAGCGCCGACGCCGGGTAGGAGATCTGGGATTGATCCGCCACAGTATTGGCAATCCCACGCGAGGTAAATGAATCGACTGTGAAGGTGGCTATTCCCAGGGACCTCAGCCACAGCGCCCACTCTGTGGCCGTGGTGCGATTGGGCCCCCCGCTGCCGTGAAGAACCACCATGGCAGCCACCTGACCATGCCTGTCCGGAAACTGCAGGTCGCCCGAGATCAAGTCAGTGAACTTGAGGGTTCTACTCACCGCCTGAGCGGTGCTGGAGGCGCGTGCGACTGAAGTGAATTCGATTTTCCCAGCGGTGGCTCCAGTCAAGGGACGGAGTTCTTGCGCTTGCATGAGAGCGGGAAACGCCAGTGCTGCAAGCGTCAGCATCCGAGCGACCGAGACAAGGCGCGTCAACTTTGACTCCTTTCAAGCTGCCAGTTTGAGTCTCCAACTCCGCGCCAAACAGCGGGTCGAAAACTGAGCGAGTTGGTTGAAGATTGCTTCTGGCCTCGGTGCCGACTCCCGTGCATGGCCAAGAACTTCATCTTGCCCGCCCGCTCAGTTGTGGAGGCCTCAAGGTCCCGAGCAGGACTGGAGGATGCTCTTCGCTCGTGTCCTGCCCTGCACCCTTGTAAATCCATCGGCATCAACAGCCACACGCACGTGCCTCAGGTCAGCGCCAGCGTCAGCCAGGGAAATGCGCACACCAGCAGCAGCACCATCAGCATTGCGCCGACGAAGGGCAGCGCTCCGGCGAAAATACTCTCCACGGACACCTTCGGGTCGTTGAGCGTCGACTTGACCGTGAACACCGAGATTCCGAACGGTGGCGTGAGCAGCCCGATCTCCACGGCCAGCACAGTGATGACGCCGAAGTGAATGAGGTTGAAACCGTAGGCCTGCGCGATCGGAGCAGCCACTGGCGTCATGATCAGCAGTATCGAGCTCGAGTCTAGGATCATGCCGAGAAGCAGGACGATGGCGATGTACAGCGCCAGGAATGCGTAGGGACCCAGACCCGCATCGCGGACCAACTCGGTGATGGCCACCGGTACACCGGCGACGCTGAGCATGCGGCTGTAGAAGGCTGCAGCCACCAGCAGGATCAGGATGGTGCAAGAGACGCTGCCGGTTTCGTGCAGCACTCGCCAGAGGTTGCCCCCGCCCAGCGAGCGACGCAGCAACGCGATCACAAGCGCACCGGCGGCACCCACGCCGCCGGCTTCAGTGGGCGTGAAGAACCCCGAGTACAGGCCGCCGAGCACTAGGGTGACCAGGGCCGCGATGGGCACCAGCTTGGACGCCATCTGCAGCCGCGTCAGCGTGATCTCGACACGCTGTGCCCGCGCCAGCGCAGCACCCCTTTGCAGGTCGAAGACCGAGCCGGGCGCAAAGCGCGCCATGAGAATGATCATGACGGCGAAAACGATGGCCAGCAGAAAGCCCGGCAGCACCCCGGCGATGAACAGCGTGCCGATCGACTGCTCGGCCAGGACCCCGTAGATGATCATCAGCAGGCTCGGTGGGATCATCATGCCCAGCACCGAGCTGCCGGCGACAGTGCCGGTGGCAAATGTGGTCCGGTAGCCGTGTGTGACCATCTCCGGCACGGCCACCCGCGTGAAGACGGCGGCTGAGGCGATGGACACACCGGTGACCGCGGCAAAGACGGTGTTGGCCGCGACAGTGGCCACTCCGAGGCCGCCGCGGACCTTGCGCAGCAGCACCTCGGCCACCGTGAAGGTGTCTTTGCCCACGTTGGAGATGCTCACCAGCAGTCCCATGAGGACGAACAGCGGGATGGTGGCGAAGATGTAGTCGGCCACTCCGTTGTACGCGGCCATGTACAACAGCCGCATGGCCATGTCCACGTTGTCGCGCACCAGCCAAACCCCGAAGAAGCCAACGGCCAGCAATGCCACGCCAATATGAATGCCGAGCACCACCAGCAGGACCAGCCCGCCGATGAGCAGACCCCCGATTTGCAGATCGCTCATGGGTGGTGCCCTGGCCAGCGCTGGCGCGCACGAGGACGAGCTGGGGACCTCATTGTGATGCTCCCAGCGGATCGTCAGCCGAGATCGCGTGGCCGCCTCGGCGAACGATCCCGGGGATGGTGAGGAGATAGCAAAGCGCCGCGGCGACTGAGCCGGCCATGATCAGGGCTCGAAACGGCCACGCCGGCACGCTGTACACCCCCTGCACACCGTAGAACTCTCCTGCGCTCAGCGAGTTGCGGAACTCGGGCCAGGCGATGGCGGCCAATGCCGCGAACAGAATCGCTCCCACGAGGGCGTTGAAGACATCAAGGACGGTCACCGCCGCTGGCGAGCGGCGGCCGATCAGATTGAGCAGAAAGTCGCTGCGAGTCATCCGGCCGCTGCAGATGGCGGCAGCCAGTTGCAGAAACACGATGGACGCCACCGAGCGTGCAGAGAATTCGGCCACACCCGTGATGGGTGCGTTGAGGAAGTCGCGGCCGACGACGTCGGCCACCACAAGGCACATGATCAGGAAGATCCAAATCGTGCCAACCGACGCCAGCAGGTTGGCCGGAAGGTCCAATGGGTGCCGGGCAGCTGCGGGCGGGTTGTCGCTGTCGGGTTCGGCGTTCACGTCAGATCAGCAGGTCGCTTGCGTTGGGGGTCAAGTCGGTCCGGACGCCGCGCCATCGGGTCCAGCCCCGTGCAGCGAAGGTTTTTGCCCTGGCTGCACGGAGACGAGAGGCCGAAGCGGCTCAGCGAGCGGCCTTGTCCCAGTCCCGCAGCGGCTTGACACCGCGGGCGCGCAGCTCATCGAAGTAGGCACGCAGCACTGACTTGCCGGCATCACCCGTGGTGGTCAGCCAAGGGCCGACGATGTCGGGCAGGCCGTTGATCCACTTGGCCCGCTCGGCCGCGGGCAGTTCGCTGATCTGCAGACCGGCTGCCTTCATGGTGTCCATGGCGGCGGCGGCGGTCCGGGTGACGTGTCTGCCGTGAGCTGCCGAGGTGGCCTTGCCGGCCTTCAGGAAAGCGTCCTGCACCTCTTTGGGCAACTTGTCAAAAAAACTCTTGTTGGCCGCGACGCTGCCGAAGTACATCGCGCCGAGGTCGATACGGGTCAGATGCTTGGCCACCTCGTAGACGCGAGCAGGGCCGATGCCGCTGGCGAAGCTCAGGGCGCCCTGGGTCACCCCGGTCTGGATGTTGGTGTAGTAGGTGGTCAGTGCGCCTTCCAC
>CAYYYC010000055.1:2542-6654 GCA_964475695.1 uncultured Rubrivivax sp. | reverse complement strand
GCGCCTGTATCACGCATCCAATTGGCCGAGGTTCCCGGAGCGTGGATCTTTTTATTCTGCAGCGCGGCCATGTTGGTGACCGGGAAGTTGGCGTAAATGTCGTAGGAGTCGGTGATCAGCGACGACAGAGGCACCATGTTCTGGGCCGTCCAGCTTGCCTTGAGCGCAGGGTGCGTCTCGTTGAGCTTGTCGAAGATGGCGATGAGCATCTCGTGATTGGTGGTGGCAAACGGCGTGAAGTAAGTGACGTTCTGCAGCGGCATGGCGGAGTTTTCCCAAACCGTGCCAACCATGCCGACATCGACAATGCCGTCCTTGACCGCCGCGCGCGTCTCGTTGAATTTGTACAGAGTGCCGCCGTAGTTCTCGCGCCAGCGGATCTGGTACTTGTTGCCGCCTTCCTTGAGCAGGCGGTCGACCTCGGGTTGGAACACCTCTTTCATGGCATAGGCCCAGATGTTGGCCGTCGGGTGGCTGGATCCGATGTTGACGGTGATGGCCTGCTGGGCCTGAGCGGAAAAGGCCAGGGCGGTGCCCAGGGCAACGGCCCCGGTGCGCGCGAGTTTCTTGAGGTTCATGCGGTCTCCTTGGGACTTCGGGCTTGGGATCGGCGCTCGACGCGCCGCACTCGGGATGTCGACGCTGCCGCGTCGACGCTGAACAGGGCCTCGGTGGCCAACAGATAGGCCCGCACGCGGTCACGCACCAGGGCCTGGTCATAGTTCTCCGGTGCCGGAGCGCCGTAAACGGCCTGACCATAGACCCAGCGCTGCAGCGGGATATAGAAGAATCCACCGTGCATGCCGGTGAGCAGCTCAAGTTCACGCTGGCTTGGCTTGCCACGCAGCGCGGCGCCGCGGTGGCGGCGCGTTTCACGGATCAGCCTGGGAAACAGGCGCTCGCGCAGCATGGCGAAAAAGCGCTCGGTGATGGTGCGATCAGTCAGGCCCGAGAAGACGAGGATGCGAACGAAATCGCGCGTGAGCGCGTTGTTGATGTAGTCGCTGTAGAACGCGATGAATTTTTCTTCGACGTCCAACGATGCATCGTCGAGCAGTTCGTCCCACAGAGGGTTCCAGCGCTCCACGAAGACTTCCTGGTAGACGCGGTTGATCAGCGCCTGCTTCGTGGGGTAATAGTGGTACAGCAGCGCATGCGTGATGCCGATGCTCTTGGCCAAATCCCGCAACTGGCCGTCGAACCCGTGCACGGCGAAGAACCGAATCGCGCCATCAAGAATCTGCCGCGCCCGCTGCGCCGATTCCATGCGCCGCCGTGAAGGTAGGCGCTCCTGTGCCTGCTCTTGTCCCGACGATTCAGGGTTTGTTCTGAGGGTCACGCCATTTACCGAAAATTCAAAAAGCCCTAGCATTGTTGAACGCTTGGTAAATAAAACACTTCAGTAAAAACCCGCGCCATGGCGTCATTCACGATGCCCTGGCGCTCCATTCGCCTGCTGCGGCAGCAACACATCTCGCTCTGTCATCCACAGCCCCATGCAACTCAACGGAGACATCCTGATTCTCGCGCCCAGACCGGTCGTCTGGTCGGCCCTCAATGAGTCCCAGGTGCTCTCGCAATGCATCACCGGATGCGAGGGCATGGAAGACGTGGGACCTGGCGAGCGCCGCGCGACGGTCGCCGTCAAGGTCGGTCCGGTGCGCGCGCGTTTCACAGGCTCGGTCCGCATGGCAGACGTGCGGCCTGACGAGGGTTGCACACTGCACTTCGAGGGCTCGGGCGGAGCCGCCGGTATCGCTCAAGGCCGCAGCGAAGTCCTGCTGAGTGACGAGGGTGACGGTACACGGTTGCAGTACACCGTGTCGGCCTCGGTGGGCGGCAAGCTCGGCCAAATTGGCGGCCGCCTTATCGATGCCGCGGCCAAACAGATGGCCGATCAGTTTTTCGAAGCTTTCCAAAGGGCGCTCGTGCCAATGCCGACCCGGCCGAGCGAGCCGCCGGCGGCGCAGGTTGGCGGCGGGGCCCGGGACCAACCGGTGGTGCCGGCCGGCAGCGTCCCGCCGCGCTTGGTACTTTCCAACGAAGCCCTGCAGTTGCGCTGGTTCGCACTGGGCGCGGCCACCACAGCGTTTGGCGTGGCGCTGGGCGCCTGGTTGTTCTGAACCCTGAGCCCCGCTGGCTCCCCCTTCAAGGAGACACTGCATGAAAGCGGCCGCCTTCGACTACACCAAGCCCCGCACGCTGGACGATGTCTTCGCGCTGTTGCAGCGGCACGGCGACGATGCTCGCATCCTTGCCGGAGGCCAGACCTTGCTGGCCACCCTCAACATGCGCCTGAGCGAGCCGCAACTGCTCATTGACATCACTGGGCTGCCCGGGCTGGACTTGATCGAGCGACGGGGCGAGCGGCTGCACATCGGTGCGCTGGTCACGCACACTTCCATCGAGCAGTCGGCGCTGGTGGCCGAACTGGCGCCCATGCTGGGCTCGGCGGCGCCGCACATCGCCCACCGCGCGATACGCAACGTGGGCACCTGGGGGGGCTCCATCGCCTTTGGCGACCCGGCCGCCGAGTGGCCCGTGTGCCTTGTGGCGCTGGACGGCGTCGTGCACCTGCGCGGCCCCAAGGGAGCCCGCAGCGTCCCGGCCACCGATTTCTTTCAAGACCTGTACACCACTGACCTGCAGCCCGCTGAGCTGGTGATCGGCGCAGACTTGCCCGTGGCCACTCGGGCCGACTGGTTCGCCTTCGACGAACTTGCCCGGCGCCATGGCGACTATGCGGTCGCCGGTCTCGCAGTGGCGGTCCGCTTCGACGGGCAGATCGCGCAACGGGTGAACCTGGGCCTCCTCGGCATGGGCGCGATTCCGCTGCGAGCGCCGCGCACTGAGGCTCTGCTGGCGGGCAAGACGCTTGATGCGGCCACCATCGAGATTGCTGCTGCTTCGCTGAAGGCCGAGCTCGACCCACTGCCCGACCTGACACACACGCCCGAGACCAAGCGCCACTTGGCCACTGTGCTGCTGCGTCGCCTACTGCAGGCCGCAGCCGCCAGCCGTGCGGCGCTTTCCATCTGAAGGGGATGAACCTCCATGGCTGAACGACAAACCGTCAACATCTCCGTGAACGGCCACGAGTATTGCTGCACCGTGCAGCCTCGCCAGCACCTCGTCGACTTCGTGAGGACTGACCTGGGGCTCAAGGGATCACACCTGGGCTGTGAGCACGGCGTGTGTGGTGCCTGCACCATCGAGGTGGACGGCCGTATCGTGCGCGGCTGCCTCACTCTGTCCGTGCAGGCCCACGGGTGCCGAGTGCGCACCATCGAGGGTCTGAGCGAGGATGGCGATGTGCGCGACCTACAGGATGCCTTCGTGCGTCACAACGCATTGCAGTGCGGTTTTTGTACGCCAGGCATGGTCATGGCGGCCAAGGAACTGCTGGAGACCCGGCCGAACGCCACGCGTGCCGAGGTCAGAGAGTGGATGAGCGGTAACTACTGCCGCTGCACCGGCTACCACGCCATCGTGGACGCAGTCTGCGAGACGCTGGCTGCGCGAGCGAAACAGCGCGTTGGTTGACGAGCGCTGCAGCGCCTGACCGCCCGCGATCCGCCTTTCATGTCATCGCCAGGAGCCCACCCATGAACCCCGTGAGCACCGAAGTCCTCGCCCCCTGCGCCGGCGCCGAGGTTGAGGACCGACCTGCGACCGAGCGCGGCGAAAAGCCGCTGCCGCCGGTCACGGAAGACCAACGCTTCATCGGCAGCAGCAGTGAGCGGCCCAGCGCGCGCAAGCTCGTGCAGGGCCAGGGCCTGTATCTCGACGACCTCGAACTGCCGCGTATGGCGCACGTGGTTTACTGGCGCAGTCCCGTGGCTCATGCTCGCATCAAGCGCATCAACGCTGAGGCGGCTCGCCGCAGCCCGGGCGTTGTCCTGGTGGCAGACGGCCACGACATCGCGCGGGTCTGTAAGCCCTGGGTGGCGACGCTGGCCCACCTGGCGGGCATGAAGAGCGCGCCACAGTACCCGCTGGCGCTGGAGCGCGCCTGCTGGCAGGGTGAGCCGGTGGTGGCTGTCGTCGCGATGACGCGCGAGCAGGCCGAGGATGCGTTGCAGCTCATCGAAGTTGACTTCGAGCGCTTGCCG
>CAYYYC010000055.1:0-2532 GCA_964475695.1 uncultured Rubrivivax sp. | reverse complement strand
GGAGACGGCGCTTGACCCGAGCACGCCGTTGATCCACCCGGAGCTCGGCGACAACCTGTGCTTCACGCGAAGTCTCGATGTTGGCGAGGTGGATGCGGCCTTTGCACGTGCTGATTCGGTGGTGGAGACCACCTTTGAGTTCGGACGCCACACAGGTGTGACGCTGGAGCCGCGCTGCCAGATCGCGCACTGGCAGCCGGCCGAGCAAAAGCTCACCGTCTACCACTCGTTCCAGGCCCCGCACATGATGCAGGACCTTTACTCGCGGCAGTTTGACATTCCGGAGTCTGATGTTCGCGTGATTTGCAAGGACGTGGGCGGCTCTTTCGGCATCAAGGTTCACGCATACCCCGACGACTTTGCCACAGTGGCGCTGTCGATGATGTGCGGTCGGCCGGTAAAGTTTGTCGCCGACAGACTGGAGTCCTTCACCAGTGACATTCACGCGCGACACCATCGGGTGAACGCCCGAATCGCTGTCACCCGCAACGGCGAAATCCTTGCCTTTGAGATGGACGACCTCACCGGGATTGGTCCCTACTCGATGTTCCCGCGCACCAGCGCCATCGAAGGCAACCAGGTGGTCAATCTGGTCGGCGGGCCTTACAAGCACAAGAACTATCGCGCTCATCTGAAGGTGGTGTTCCAGAACAAGACCCCGACCTGTCAGTACCGCGGCGTGGGCCACCCCATCGCCTGTGCCGTCACCGAGGGCCTGGTAGATCTGGCAGCGCGGACCATCGGCATGGATCCGCTGGAGTTGCGCAGGAGAAACGTCATCCCCGACCACGCCTATCCGGCCACTGGTGCCAGCGGCATCAAGCTGGAGGTGCTCTCGCACGAGGCCTGCCTGCGAAAGATCGAGCAGATGATGGACTATCCGAAGCTCAAGGGCGAGATCGTCGAGTTGCGCAGGCAGGGCATTTACCGCGGCATTGGGTTTGCCACCCTCATCGAGTTGACCAACCCCAGTGCCGCCTTTTATGGCGTGGGTGGCGCGCGTATCGCCTCACAGGACGGATGCGTGATGCGGTTGGACCCCTCGGGTGCGGTCAGCGTGAGCGTAAGCGTGGGGGAGCAGGGGCAGGGCAACGACGGCATCTATCGGCAGATAGCCGCCGATGCCGTGGGCGTGGACTTGGAGAAAGTGCGCTTGGTGATGAGCGACACAGACGTCACGCCCTACGGCGGGGGCACCTGGGCCTCGCGTGGTGCCGGCGTGGGTGGCGAGGCCGTGCTGCTGGCCGGCCAGGCCCTGCGCGCGAACATCCTGAAGGTCGCTTCCGTCATCTTGAAACGTGACGTCGCCGAACTGGCCGTGCGCCGTGGGCAGGTGGTGGACGCGCGCACCGTGGAGCCGGTGATCGACTTCGCCGAAGTTGGCCGCATCGCCTACTTTCGATCCGACACGCTGCCGGCCGACTTCACGCCTGAACTCATGGTCACGCGCCACTATGCGCAGCGCGACTTTCCGTTCATCTTCACCAACGGCGTGCAGGCTTCTTACGTGGAGGTCGACCCTGACACCGGCTTTGTCAAGCTGCTCAAGCACTGGGCGGTGGAGGACTGCGGCCGGGTCATCAACCCCAAGCTGGTGGACGAACAGATCCGGGGAGCCATCGTCCAGGGGATTGGAGGCGCCCTGCTGGAAGAGTGTCTCTACGACGATGAAGGCTTGATGCGCAATGCCAGCATGGCCGACTATCTGGTGCCCATGTGTGCGGAGATGCCCGACATCGAGGTGGCCCATGTTCAGACGCCCACCCGCAGCTCGCAGCTCGGTGCCAAGGGTGCGGGCGAGGCGGGTACTGCGGGTGCACCGGCGGCGGTCATGAACGCCATCAACGATGCCTTGGCGCCCCTGCAAGCCCAGGTTTGGAGTCAGCCGATCACGCCAGAGAAGGTACTCAGGGCGCTGGGCAAGGTGGCCTGATCGAGGGGGGCGGGAGCCATCAGGATCCTGGGCTGTGCGATCCGGCTGCTCATCCGGCAGGATCGCGCAGCGAACACCATCCCGGCAGTTGTGCGTGCCCGTCTCAAGACAAGGCCCGCCGGACTGCTCGACGCAGTGAGGCATGGCGGCGTGGCGTGGGGCATCCCTTTCTGCGCCTCGGCGATCTTCTTGGCCTGACCTGCCGCAGCAGTCTGCCGAGATCCGCGCTGCGTGCATTTCAGCAGTTTCAAGCCAGTCGTTCCAGTCGGTTGCCACCAAAAGAATCAAAGAATCGCTTGTGAGGAATGGTCCTCAGCAGACAGCCCGTGGCGGAATGCACCTTTCTGAGCAACGAAGCCCGTGGGGCTGTCGCGCGACCGTTCAATTTTTGCCATGCCCGAGCGGACTGGCGGGTTGAACAGTCTTTTCTGCCCCGCAGAACCAAGGCCCTCCATCTTGGTCAGCCACTTGGGCAGCGTTTTGATCACACCTTGCGCTAACGCACACGCGGCTGGGGGGGGAGGCTCCAAACTCCACCTGCCCCGCAGCCTTCCGGATGAGGCCACGCGCAGCCAACCCGCTTTCTCCGCCTCCTCCAA
>CAYYYC010000054.1:6092-11110 GCA_964475695.1 uncultured Rubrivivax sp. | reverse complement strand
CTGTTCAATGCGGTGGTCAACCATCCCGACTTTGCATCGGTCAACTGGGGATCGCTCAAGATCAGCCTGGGTGGGGGCATGGCCGTGCAAAGCGGCACGGCCAAGCTCTGGCTGGAAAAAACGGGCTGCCCGATCATCGAGGCCTACGGCCTGTCGGAAACCTCCCCTGCCGCCACCTGCAACCCGGTGGACGTCACTGCCTGGACGGGAAGCATCGGGCTGCCCATCCCCAACACCGACATGGCGCTGCTCGATGACGAAGGACGGCCCGCGGCGCCGGGCGAAGCCGGCGAGATCTGCATCCGCGGGCCGCAGGTGATGGCCGGCTACTGGCAGCGGCCCGACGAGACAGCCAAGGTGATGACTGCCGACGGCTACTTCCGCAGCGGCGACATCGGCATGGTGGATGAGCGCGGCTTCTTCAGAATCGTGGACCGCAAGAAGGACATGATCCTGGTCAGCGGATTCAATGTGTACCCGAGCGAGATCGAGGATGTGCTGAGCCTGCACCCAGGGGTGTTGGAAGCTGCTGCCATCGGGGTGCCCGACGAGCATTCGGGCGAGGCGGTCAAGGTGGTGGTGGTGCGGCGGGACCCCGAACTCACCGAGGACAGCGTGCGACAGTGGTGTGAAACCAACCTCACGGGCTACAAGCGCCCCCGGGTGGTGGAGTTCCGCACCGAACTGCCCAAGACTCCCGTGGGCAAGATCCTGCGCCGCGAGCTTCGGGGCTGATCGGTCGCAGACGGCTCAGCGCCTCTGGCGCTCAATGCGGTCGAACTTGGGGACGCGGAAGTCTTCCGGGCGGCTGTCGCCGACCCCGACATGGAATTGGTGGTCGAACTCGCCGGCAACCGGCTGATCGGCCAGGCGCTGCGGCTCAAAGCGCCATTGCGACATGGCCACGCGCGCCCAGCGGCGCAAGGACTCGGGCATGCCGGGCAGGGCCTCGATCTCCACCTGCGCACACCGGCCCTGCTCGTCAACCGTGCAGGTGCCCTTGACACTGCCCCGCCATGCGCGGGACCGCAGGATCTCCAACGGCAAAGGCGGCACCGAGCGCTCCAGCGGCAGCGGTCGGATCGCCAAGCCCAGCAGGCGCACCTTGGCCCCGTCCTCCTGGGTGGTGACCGAATAGCGCAAGCGGATGCCGGTTTCGAACCGGGACGGCTGGCCGTCACGCAGCGGGGGCTGGATGCGGGCGGCTTCAAGCTGCCGTCGCACCTGCTGCGCGAAAGCCGCCGGGTAGCCGGCCTCGTCGGCCAGATCGATCTCGATCAGGCGACCGTCCGGGCCGAAGACGCCCCGGGCCCAAACCTCCATCGAGCGCACCGCCGGCGCGGACTGTCCGGGGGCGGCCATCAGCGCGGAACCGCCCTCGGAAACGGCCTGCGCCTGCGAAGCGAGGGTCTGCGGCGCAGCTGCAGCGCAGGCCAGAAACATCATGAGAGCCCCTGCGCTTGCGCGGTGCGGCAAGGCGCCGGGGGCGCGGCCCGCGCCATGGGGCATGATGTGCCACCGCTTGAAACCCATGATGGCCCGACTGTACGTTGATCCCGACAGCGCCCCGACGTGGGGCGACGGCGCTGAGTTCGAACTCCCCCCCGAGGCAGCGCGGCACGCCCAGGTGCTGCGCCTGCAGCCGGGTGATGGCCTGTGCATCTTCAATGGCACGGGCGGCCAGTGGCCTGCGGAAGTGGTGCGGATGTCTCGGGGCGGCGTGCGAGTGCGACTGGCGGCGCACGAGAACATCGAGCGCGAGCTGCCGGTGAGCGTGACGCTGGCCGTGTGCATCCCGGCCAATGACCGCATGGACGCGCTGGTGGAAAAGGCCACCGAGCTCGGCGCGGCCGGGATCATCCCGGTGACCAGCCAGCGCTCGGTGCTGCGCATCAGTGGCCATCGGGCGGTGAAGCGACTGTCCCACTGGCAATCGGTGGCCCGGGCCGCCTGTGAGCAGTGCGGGCGCAACCGCCTGCCCCTGGTGCATCCGGTCCAGCCCCTGGATTCGCTGCTTGGCGCCGGGGAGGCGCCGAACGGACTGCCCGGGCCGCTGGAGTGCTGGCAGCTGAGCCTGGCGGCCGGCGCGGTTCCACTGGCGCAGGCTTGGCGGGCCCGCGTGTCCCGAACCGCCGCCCGACCGGATGCGGGCCTGCTCATTCTCAGCGGCCCCGAGGGTGGCCTGGCTCCCGTCGAACAGGCGCGGGCGCAGGCGGTCGGATTCATGCCCGTGGGGCTGGGTCCGCGCACACTGCGCGCCGACACAGCCCCCTTGGCCACATTGGCCACATTGGCCGCGCTGGCCGCACCGGGCATCGTCCCGATGGAGGACTGAACCATGAATCTGCGCCTGGCGCTGCTGGTGCTGTGCCAGGGCGTGTTCATGACCAACAACGTCACCTTCATCGCCATCAACGGCCTGGTGGGCTTGGCGCTGGCGCCGGTGGGATGGATGGCCACGCTGCCCGTGACGGGCTATGTGGCCGGCGGCGCGCTGGCCACGGGGCTGGTGGCCCGGCATCAGCGGCGCTACGGCCGGCAGCAGACCTTCATCATCGGACTGGTGGTGGCGATCCTGAGCTCGGGGGCTTGCGCCTGGGCCGCCTACACGCACGACTTCTGGCTCCTCAACATCGCCACGCTGGCCGCGGGCTACTACAACGCCAACGGCGCGCTGTACCGCTTTGCGGCGGTGGAGATCGCGCCCGAGAACGCGAAGGAGAAGGCCATCTCCTGGGTGCTGGCCGGGGGCATCATCGGGGCCGTGGCTGGCCCGAATCTGGCTTCGGGCGCGCGCGATGCGCTGGCGGGCGCCCCGTTTGCCGGCGCCTATCTGGCACTCATGGCCGTGGGCCTGTTGGGGCTGCTGCTGATGGCGCAGATCCGGTTTCCCGCGCTGCCGGGGCAAGGGCGATCGGAGCCCCAGGGCCGGCCGCTGTCGCAGATCGTGCGACAGCCCCTGTTCATCATCTCGGCAGCCGGTTGCGCCATCGGGTACGGCATCATGAACCTGCTCATGGCGGCCACCCCCATCGCCATGGCGCAGTGCTCGCACCCCTTCAAGGAAGCCGCCTTCGTGCTGGAGTGGCATGTGTTGGGCATGTTCGTGCCCAGCTTCTTCACCGGTCGGCTGATCCAGCGGTTCGGCGTGCTGCCGGTCATGACCATCGGGCTGTTGCTGAACCTGTTCTGCGTGGCCTTGGCGCTGTCGGGCGAAGAGGTCATGCACTTCTTCTGGGCCCTGCTGGCGCTGGGCGTGGGCTGGAACTTCCTCTACATCGGAGGCAGCACACTGGCCACCAAGGCCTGGGCCCCCGAGGAAAAGACCCGAGCGCAGGCTGCGCTGGACTTCTGTGTCTACGCCACGATGACGCTGACTTCCTTCAGCTCCGGTGCGTTGGTGACCACCGGCGGATGGACCTCGATGAATCTGGGTGCCCTGGTGCCGCTGGCCATCATGGCCTGGGCGCTGGTCTGGCTGTGGCGTCTGCAGTCGGCTCGCGCCTGCGCCCCCTGACCGACTTCGCGGCCGATGGGCTTGGGTTCAGGGCGGCCCGCCTGCCACCCATCGAGCCTCCATCGCCAGAAGGGCCTCCTTGCGCCCGATGCCCCAGCGATAGGCGCCGAGCTCACCCGAGCGGCGGATCACGCGGTGGCAGGGGACGAGCACGGCCACCTCGTTGGTGGACACGGCGCGGCCCACCGCGCGGGCTGCCCCAGGGCGCCCGATCAGGAGGCCGAGATCCGAATAGCTCAGCGTCTGGCCAGGCCGTGTCTGCATCAGCGCCTTCCAGGCGGCACATTGAAACGGCGTTCCTCTGAGCAGCACTTGCAGGTTGCCCGGCCGGGGCCCAAGCGCCGCACCCACCCAGGCCTGCGCGGCGGCGTCGTCGCGCTCCCATGCCGCCCCGGGCCAACGGTCCATCATCTGCCGCTGCGCCCGGGCGCTGGGGTGATCGAAAAGGGCCAGGTGGCACACGGCCGGGCCCAGGGCCGCCCCGAGGGCCTGGCCGAGCGGCGTCGCGACCCAACCCCAGCGCAAGGGGATTGAGCGGGCCCGCAGAATGGCCGCCTTGGCCGGGAGCGCTTCGAATGAAAGCATGGGTTCAGCGCGCCGAGCCGGCCACCATGTCAAAACGGAACAGACGGCACTCGATGGCACCGTTGAACAGCGGGACCCGCCGGCTTTCCTTGAGCCGCATCAGGCCAGGCAGCTTCGGCTCGGGGGTCAGGACCCACGCGGTCCACCCGGCGTAGTGCCGCTTCCACTGTGCCGCCAGGCCTTCATAAAAAGCCGCCGCATTTCCTTCCTCGAAGGACTCGCGGCTGGCCTGACCCTTGGCCTCGATGCGCTCGCCGTAGGGCGGGTTCATCACGATGACACCGCGCCCGGCGGGTGGGGGCCGCTGAAGCGCGTCGGCCGTCTTGAATTCGATGGCCTGCGCCACGCCGGCCCGTTCGGCATTGCGCCGGGCGAAGTCGGTCATCCGAAAACTGACATCGCCTGCATGAACCGCAACCGAGGGCGCATGAACGGCGGCGCGGGCCTGGGCCTTCTCGCGCTGCCAGTGCGCCAGGTGAGACGCAAAAGGCGCCAACGCTTCAAAGGCGAAGGAGCGCTGCAGGCCGGGGGCGATGCCGCAGGCGATCTGCGCGGCCTCGATGGCGATCGTGCCCGCGCCGCAGCAGGGGTCGAGCAATGGGCCGTCCTCGGCGCGACCCTGCCAACCGGCGGCAGCGAGCATGGCCGCGGCCAGCGTCTCCTTCAGTGGCGCCTCGCCCTTGACGTCCACCCGCCCGCCGCGCGCATCGCGCCAGCCGCGCTTGAACAGCGCCTCGCCGCTGAGATCGACATAAAGCATGAACTCTTCAGGCCCCAGATGCAGGAGAAGACTCAGATGCGGGTGATGGGTGTCGACGCTCGGGCGAGCGCCGGTTTGCCCGCGCAGCACATCGCACACCGCATCCTTGATTCGCAGCGTGGCGAAGTTCAGGCTCCTCAGCGGGCTTCTCCAGGC
>CAYYYC010000054.1:5738-6082 GCA_964475695.1 uncultured Rubrivivax sp. | reverse complement strand
GTCCACCCGCAACGGCTGCTCGGGCTTGATACAGCGGGACCAATCCACTTCGCACGCGGCATGGTAGAGGTCCTGCTCATCGCGGTAGCGCGCACCGCGCAAGGGCCAGAGCACTCGCTGTGCGAGCCGGCTGTGCAGGTTCAGCCGCATGGCGGCTTGCGCGCCCCCCGTGACGCAGACACCGCCACGGCGCTGCTCGATGGGCATTCCGGCCGGCAACAGACGGGCACACTCTGCCGCGAGCAAGGGCTCCACCCCGTGGGCGCAGGGAAGGAACAGCGGGGCTTGGCTGTCGAGCATGGCGTGGGACAGGGGACTCGCGCGCTGCGCCGTCAGATCTGCTT
>CAYYYC010000054.1:5245-5728 GCA_964475695.1 uncultured Rubrivivax sp. | reverse complement strand
GCTCTGATCGCAGCCCAAAAACTTCCAGCACGTGCAGCTGCTGCAGGTGCTGGTGGCTACAGGACAGGTCAGACCATGAGCGCTCTTTTGTGAGTTGTAGTTCTGCAGTACATCTGCTGCACTCAGCACTGATGCGTACATGCGCGCGATACTGATGCGACCTTTAATTGGAGCAAGTGCGCTGGAATAAACACCCCCCACCACCAGCCGAGGGGGATGCCGCAAGCCACCTGGATTCCCTGCTCGGAGAGCATGTCCGACAGCAGGTTGTCCGACAGGGGCTTCTTCGGGTCTTCCGCAGCGATGAACTGCTTGATCAAGGCGCGCACGGCGGTGCTGGAGGCATTGCCACCGGCCTCGGTGGCCAGCGAGGAGCCGAAGAAGTACTTCAGCTCGTAGGTGCCGAATGGCGTGGCCATGTACTTGGCCGTGGTGACCCGGGAAATGGTGCTCTCGTGCAGGCTGAGCTCGTCGGCGATCTCG
>CAYYYC010000054.1:0-5235 GCA_964475695.1 uncultured Rubrivivax sp. | reverse complement strand
CCGCCGTGCATCGTCATGTTTCGTCGCGTGGAGAGAAAGCTGCTCGGCGTCCTGCAGCAGATCGAGCACAGGCCGGACGAGTGCATGGTGTTCCTACCGCTGGAGTTTGCGCCGCGCGCAGCCAATAGCGCGCCTGCTGCAGATGGCTCGACAGCGGCGGGGCCTTCTTGCCCTTGCCCTTGAGTGCTCCGGCGTACAGCTCGTTGATGCGCAGCCGGGGCATCACATCCGGGTTGAGCACGACCCGGAACCCGCGGCCCGCGCGCTGGACGATCACATCGGGAATGACGATGGCACCGACATCCCGCGCGAAGGCGCGACCCGGCTTGGGTTCGCACTGCCGGATGAGCTGCTGCGCCCAACGCAGGTCCTGCTCGTCGGCCCCCGTGGCGGCCATCAGCCGCTTGGTGTCGCGCTTGGCCAGCAGGTCCAGGTGCTTGTGCACGATCAGTAGAGCCAACTCCTGCTCGGGATTGGGCGTCATGGCGCGCAGCTGCAGGCTCAGACACTCGACCAGGTTGCGGGCGCCCACGCCCACCGGGTCCAGGCTCTGCAGCCACTTGAGCGCGCAGTTGAGTCGATCGGTCAGCTCCTCGAGCATGGACTGGCTCGCCTCGTCGTCGCCCCCATCCCCCGGGAAGTCGCTCCCATCGGGGGTCCCGGCGTCCAGAGGCAGGCCCAGAAGCGAGCGGGCGATGTCCTCGATCGGATCGAGGAGCCAGCCATCCTCATCCAGCGAATCGATCAGGGTCTGCAGGGCCGCGCGGTCGGGCCCGGACAGCCGCATCCCGGCCAGCTGCGCCTGCAGATGCTCGACCAGTGTGATCTGGCCACTGTCCTGTTCGGCCGGGCTGTCCTCATCGTCACGGTTCCCCGCGGCGCCCGGTGAGGCCAGGCTGGGGAGTTCGCGAATGCCGTCGAAGTCGTCGGCTTCGGTCCCGTTTTCCCAATCAGACTGGGCCGTGGTTCCGAAGTCGGCTTCGCCAAGGCCCGTGCCGTCGGCAGCCTCCTGTGTGGACAGGGCATCGGCAGCGGTGCCGGAGGCTTCGGCGGAGGCGTCATCCCCTCGGTCGCGCAGCCGCTCCGGGGGCGCTGCTTCGGCCTGCGCCGAGGCCTGCAGGGACGCCTCAAAGGCCGAGGGCGCATCGTCCTCGGCCTCCAGAAAGGGGTTGGCCTCAAGCATCTGGCCCACCTCCTGCTGCAGCTCCAGCGTTGAGAGCTGCAGCAGGCGGATCGACTGCTGCAGCTGCGGCGTCAGGGCCAGATGCTGCGAGAGCCGGACCTGCAGGGATGTCTTCATGGCCGCATGCTCAGCGCCGGACTACAGGCGGAAGTGCTCGCCGAGGTAGACCTTGCGCACCTCGGGGTTGGCCACGATTTCCTTGGGCGTGCCCTCGGACAGCACGCGCCCATCGCTGACGATGTAGGCGCGGTCACAAATCCCCAGCGTTTCGCGCACGTTGTGGTCGGTGATGAGCACCCCGATGCCGCGATCCTTGAGGTAGCCGATGATGCGCTGGATCTCCAGCACGGCGATCGGATCGACACCGGCAAACGGCTCATCGAGCAGGATGAAACGCGGCTGGGTGGCCAGCGCACGGGCAATCTCCACGCGGCGGCGCTCACCCCCCGACAGGGCCACGGCAGCAACCTGCCGGATACGCTGAATGGAGAGGTCATCAAGCAGCGCGTTGAGCCGCCTGTCGATTTCCGCCGGGGGCAATCCTTGGCCATCGGGGCCGCGCTGCAACTCGAGCACTGCGCGAATGTTGTCCTCGACATTGAGCCGGCGAAAGATCGAGGCCTCCTGGGGCAGGTAGCTCAGCCCCATGCGCGAGCGCTGGTGGATGGGCAGCGTGTGGACCGGCTGGCCGTCGATGAGGATGGCGCATGCGTCGGCCCGAATCAGTCCCACCACCATGTAGCAGGTGGTGGTCTTGCCCGCGCCGCTGGGGCCTAACAGGCCCACGATCTCGCCCGGGCACACCTTCAGGTGGCCGCCGTCGACCACGGTTCGGGTGCCGTATCGCTTAACCAGGCCAAAAGCCTCCAGCCCCGAGCCGTCCTGCCCGGCGGCTTTGGGCTTGGGGTCTGCGGTCATCGGCGTGGGGGCGCGGCCGGTGGCGCCGGTTCGGCTCGCGGCGCAGGCACGATCACAGCCCGCACGCGATTGCCGCGCCCGTCGGACAGGCTTGGCGAGGCCGGGGCCACGCTGAAGACTTCCTTGGAGCCGTTCCAGATGATCACCTCGCCCTGGATCTCATCGGCCAGCTGGGTGCCGCGCAGCCGGCGCACGACGGCCTGGCCCGTCAGTCGCATGACCTCCTCGCGGCTGTCGTATTCGATCAACTGCGCGCGTCCCTCGACGAACTCGTCCACGCCATCGCGCTTTTCCCGAAACTGCGCCGGCTGTTCGGCCAGCCCGCGAGCCAGCGCCGTCCTGTGGCCACCAGCCACCTCGGTCACATCCATGCGATCGGCCTGAATCCTCAGGCTGCCCTGGGTCAGCAGCACCCGCCCGTGAAACGACACCACCCGCTTGGCCAGGTCCACGGTGCTGGTCTTGTCGGCTTCGATCGTCAGCGGCTGGCTGCGATCCGCCTTTTCGGCCTGGGCGAGCGGCACCGCAGCCGCCAGGGCACCGGTCAGCAGAAGCGCAAGAGGCTCTCGGAGAGCTCGCGCGGCGCGGGACGCAAGCGGGACGGCGGCGCAAGCCCCGCCCGGGTCTGGGGCGATGGGGCCAGGGGCGGCTGTGGGCAATGGTGGGCTGTGCATCTGGGGTCGCGCGGTAAGAGGCACGAAACTTGCTCAGCCATTCTAGCGGCGCCGCACCCCCGAGGGATAGACCCAGGCGCGCACCGGCCCCTGCAACTCAAGCCGGGACTGGTCCTGCCGGTATTCGAAGCCGGCCGCCTCGACTCGGGAGCCCTCCTGCACCCACTGCACAGGCTGCGATGACCAGGCCCGAGCGACTCGCGTGTCGAGCTCCATGCCGCGCGCACGAAGCTCAAAGGCGGGGCTGCCGGGCAAGGCCTGCCGGGTCAACACCACATCGCCTTCGAGGCGAATTCGGCGCCCGCCTTCCGTCATCACGGCCTGGCGCGCCGTGGCCCTGATTTCCCCTCGGGGATGGTCTGCCGTGATGACCGCCTCGTCGAGCTCCACCCGATCGCCATCGGGGTAGTGGCGAAGCTCGCGCCCCCGCACCCGCGCCATCAGGCTGCCATCGCCCCGATAACGGACGAGCTCGACGCCGCTGAGGATGTAGTCGGGTGCGCCCAAGGCAGCCGCAGCGGCCCGGGAGGGCTCCGGCGCGGGCGACTGGCGCACCAGCCACCAGGTGGCTGCAGCCAGCAAAAGCATGGCCAGCAGCGGCAGGTAAGTCGACAACAGGTCGCGCAGCCGCACCGACCAGTGTTCGCGCGCCGGCCTGAGCGCCAACGGGGCCTGGGGCGCGCCCGAAGCGGCTGAAGAAACGGGAGGGGCTGCGGCCACTCAGCGCGCATCCAAGGTCGTGAGATGCCCGTTGAGCAAGGCGCCGTACCGCCCCGTGGCCATCAGCAACAGGTCGCAGCATTCACGCGCCGCTCCGCACCCCGCTGCGGCCTGGGTGACATGGTGAGCCACCGCACGCACCTCGGCGTGCGCCTGCGGCGGAGCGCAGGCGAAGGCCACGCGGGTCAGCAGGGGCAGGTCGGGCCAATCGTCACCCATGGCTGCGGCATCGTCCCAGCCCAGGCCCAAGGACGACAGGCTCGCCTGCGCCGCCTGCAGCTTGTCGCCCACGCCGAAATGGGCGTGGGCCAAGCCGAGGTCGGCCACCCGGCGGCGCACCGCGGCACTGTCGCGACCGGTGATGAGCACCGGGGTGATGCCTCCCTGAGGCAGCAGCTTGAGCCCATGGCCGTCAAGCGCATGAAAGGCCTTGACCGACTCTCCCTGCTCGCCGATCCAGAGGCGGCCGTCGGTGAGCACGCCATCCACATCGAAGAAACACACCTTGAGGCCGATCCCGCCGCGCTCCGAATTGCCCTGCGCGGCCAGCAGCGACTGCGGCGAAAAGCGAAGGGCGGGACTGAGGATGGGCGCCGCTGGCATCAGATCACCTTGGCCTGCATCAGGTCATTGGTGTTGATCGCGCCCACCACGCGGGACTGCGCATCGAGCACGAGCACACTGCTGATGCGGTGTTGCTCCATCAGGTCAGCGGCCTCGACCGCGAGTGCGTCATCCCGGACATGCCTCGGGCCAGGTTTCATGACCTGCCCGGCGGTCAGGGCCAGGAGCTCCCGCCCCTGATGCCCGCTCTCGATCAACCGCCTGAGGTCGCCGTCGGTGAAGATGCCCATGGCGCACCCCTGGTCGTCCGTGACGGCCGCAAAGCCCAAGCCCTTGCTGCTCATTGCGCGCAGCAAGTCACTGAAGGCGGTTTGCGCCGCAACCAGGGGCAGGTCCGGCCCCCGGCGCATGATCTCGCGCACATGGATGAGCAGCCTGCGCCCCAGGGCGCCCCCGGGGTGGGAGCGGGCGAAGTCTTCCGGCCGGAAGCCGCGCGCGTCAAGCAGCGCTGCGGCCAGCGCGTCGCCCAGCGCCATTTGGGCGGTGGTGCTGGCCGTCGGTGCCAGATTCAACGGGCAGGCCTCCTGCTCCACGGCACAGCTGAGAACCTCATCGGCATGGCGCGCCAGCGTGGAGTCGGGATTGGCCGTGATCGCCAACAGAGGCACCTTCAGCCGCTTGAGCAACGGCAGGATCAGATTGATTTCCTCGCTTTGGCCGGAGTTGCTGATGGCCAGCACGATGTCCTGCGGCGTGACCATGCCCAAGTCGCCGTGGCTGGCCTCGGCCGGGTGCACGAACAAAGCTGGCGTGCCCGTTGAAGCCAGCGTCGCGGCGACCTTGCGCCCGACATGGCCGCTCTTGCCCATGCCCATGACGACCACTCGGCCGCCGCAGCGCAGGATCCGCTCCACGGCGCGGGGGAACGAATCGCCCAGAAGGCTCTTGACGCGCGCAAGCCCCTGGGCTTCGATGTCCAGCGTGCGACGGGCCAGCTCGAGTGCTCGGTCGGGGCTCATGGTCTTGGCGTGGGCGGTGGGTTGAATGGATGTTTCGTGCCAAGGCCACCGCAGGCTTGGCCACTGCCGCCATACTAGGCTCTGATGACGCTGGATGGATTTTAGGCACTTGGCCACCTCGCTGGATCTTGCGTTGTTGTACCTGCTGGCCGCCGTG